>NZ_NEWJ01000002.1:0-98213 GCF_002135045.1 Halorubrum sp. SD683 | reverse complement strand
TCCCTCCACCCATGTCGCCGCCGAAGGGATCGTCGTCGCCGTCCATACCCCCGGAACCGTCGTCGCCGGATCCGTCGTCGTCGAGGAACCTGTCGAGGACGCTCGCACCGACGAGCCCCAGCGTGGCGACTGCCCAGGCGGCGGTTGGAGCTCCCCACACCGGTAGTTCGAGGCCCATTACCGTGTACGACCCGCAGAACGCACTTCAATTCACCCCTCAAAATATCAACCGTGAGAAAGCATGCCGTCGGTCGAATATCGGACGTTACAGGACTAAATGCGGAGAACTGAGACGGGAAGGGGACCGAACCGCCGCCGATCGGCGCTCAGATCGCCCGCTCGAAGCCGTCGGCGGCGCGGACGACGAGCCGACCGTCCGAGCGGAACCGGACCGTGCGGCCGACCGCGTCGCCGACGTCGCTGGCGACGATCGGGACGCCGGCGGCGTCGAGCACCTCGCCGACCCGCTCGACGTTCCGCGGACCGACCGCGTCGGTGAGGTCGAGCATCTCGGCGCCGCCGGCGACCCGCGCCTTCAACCGCCGGGGGTCGGCGCCGCCGTCGTCGAGGGACGCGATCAGCGAGTCGACCCCGGTGTCGACGTACTTCGCGGGTCGCGAGGTCGCGGTCGTCCGCCCCTCGCCCGCGGGCAGCATGGCGTGGAGGAGGCCGCGAGCGCCGGCCCGCTCGTCGACGAGCGCGACCGCGACGCAGGAGCCGAGCCCGCTGGTGGTCAGGACCGCGTCGTCGGTCGTCACCGCGAGTTCGCCGACGCCCACTTTGATTCGGCCGGGGTCGTCGGCCGCGGCACCGCCGGTGACGGCGGCCGGGTCGGCGACCGCGTCGCTCTCCGTCCGCTCCGCCGGGTCGTCCGGTGGGTCGTCGGAGAGCGAGCGGGTCACGAGTCGGAGAGTCGGTCGAGCGCCCGAGCCAGTTCGCGCTCGTCGGGGAGCGCGTACACGTCACAGCGCGCCTGGATCCCCTCGGTCTCGATGGCGGTGTCGATCACGAACCCGTAGTCCTGTCGCTCGCTCAGCTTCGCGACGAGCGGGCTGATCGTCGAGGCCCCGATGTCGTGGACGAACTCCGGCGGCGAGTGGGTGATCGACGTGCCGAGCACGTTCGCCCAGCCGTCGATGAACCCGCTCGTCATCACGTTGCCGAGCTCGCAGAGCGCGTTCTCGGCCATGTCGCCCAAGGGTTCGTCCGGCTCCATCGGGAGCATCGCGTCGGCGACCGCCGCCGCCGAGGACTCCTCGAAGAGGATCGCGAGGTAGCCGCTCGGCTCTCCCTGGAGCTCGAACACCGTGCCGGCATGCGGCTCGGTCCCCACTTCCGCGGGCACGTCAGCGAGCGGGACGAACCGGAGCCGGCTCACGTCGACGCTCGTCTCTAACCCGGTCATCATCGAGATGTTGTCGGCGGCGTTCGCCGACCCCCGCTTCGCCAGCGAGGAGAACGTCGACAGCGACTCGTACGGCACCGCCGTGCTCTCCGTCCCGCCGTTCGCCTCGCCGCCGGCCGTCGCCGCGGGGGCCGTCTTCCCGACGATGAGGTCGCGGAAGGGCCCCGAGTCGGGAAGCATGTAGATGGAGAAGTCGAGGTCGGTCGTCGTGGCGTCCAGCCGACTCTCGAAGAGGAACACGCCGTCGCCCGCGAGCGCGCCGTCGGGCAGCACCGCGGCGCCGTCCGCCTCGAAGTACCGCGGGGGCGACATGTCTATCGCCTTCCCGAGGTAGTTCGCCCAGCCGTCGAGGAAGCCGCCGAGCGCGATGTTGCCGACCTCCGTCACCGCGCTGCGCTCCATCGACTGCCCGCCGGGTAAAAGCGAGAGGAGGGCGTCGGCGTTGACCGCGTCGAACGCGAGGACCGCCTCGCCGTCTAACCCGCCGCGGAGCCCGACGCTCACGCCGATCGACTCTCGGCCCGCGAACGACTCTGCGAGGTCCTCGCCGCTGGCGACGCTCGCGCCCGTCACCTCCACCGCGAGGTCGGTCCCGGTCAGGTCCGAGAGCGCGCCGGCGGCCTGTTTGGCCCCCCGCTCCGCGAGGCGATTACAGGCCCCGAGCGCGCGGACGTCGACGCGCATTATACCGCCGAGCCGATGGCGTCGAGCACGTTCGGCTTCTGGAACGGCTTCGTGATGTACCCCTCAGCGCCCGCCTTGATGGCCGCCTTCATCTTCTCCTCCTGCCCGACGCTGGTACACATGATCACCGTCGCGTCGGGATTCTCCTCTAAGATCTCCGTCGTCGCCTCGATCCCGTCGCGGATCGGCATCACGATGTCCATCATCACGAGGTCCGGACCGTGCTCTTCGTACATGTTGACCGCCTCCACGCCGTTCTCCGCCTCCCCGACGATCTCGAACTCGCCTTCGAGGATCTCTCGGAGGAGGTTCCGCATGAACTCCGAGTCGTCGGCGATGAGTACCCGCGTAGCCATTGTTGTCTGAATCCGGGCACAGCGATCACTTAACCGCTCCCCCGCGGTTCTCAGCGCTGAGAACGGAGCGGGACGCGGCCGGTCGCCGCCGGGTGAGTCACACCCAGTGGCCGAGGATGTGGATCGCACCGACGACGACCGTGCCGAGGAGCGTCTCGCGGGTGCCGATGCCGAAGGGGAGGAAGGTCGCCGGGTCGTCATCGCCGTCACCCCCGCCGGAATCGCCGGTCGGGTCCGACGAGTTGCCGTCGGGGTTCGTAGAGTTGCCGCCGGGATTCGAGGAGTTCCCGTCGGGGTCCGCGGCGCCCGCGGAGTCGTTCGCAGTGGAGTTTCCACCGGCGTCCGTCGAGTTCCCGTCGGTGTTCGTAGCGTTCTCGTCACCCTCACTGACGTTCGAAGCGTTCTCGGCGTCGTCGGTGTCGCTTCCGTCGGCCTCGCCGTCGCCGTCGTCGATCGTCGTCCGCGCCGGGTTCTCCGCGACGGTCACCGTTCCGTTCCGCTGGTCGCCGTCGAGGGTGACGGAGAACGGGTACTCCCCGGGGGCGAGACGGACGGTCTCGGACGGGAAGCCGACGGTGCGCGACTCGTTCGACGACAGCGTCAGGTCGCGAGCGGTCGTTATGTTCCCGTCGTCGACATCGAGCGCGAGCGTTCCCGCTCCCTCCAGCCCGCCGGCGTTTCGGACGCCAATTCCGAGCGCGGAGAGGTTCCCGCCCGTCGCGACGGTGACGTTCTCGGGGACGCTGTCGATCGCGAGCCGGTCCGGGTCGTCGGTGTCCTCGACGACGACCACCGTGCGGCTGTCGCGGAGCGTCGTCCCCTCGTACAGCGCGTAGTTCAGCCGCGTTCCGGGGTCGGCGTTGCCGAGGTCGGCGCCGATGGTGAAGTTCCCGTCGTCGGAGAGCGATACTTCGGACTCCGACCGGAAGGGCTCGTCGCGCTTGTCGTCGACGAAGGTGGCGGACATCTCGATCGGTGGGAGGATCGTTGTCGTCCCCGTCACCGCCCCGCCCGAGGCCTCGACGAGGAGTTCGCCGTCGTCGGTGACGTGGTCGTATTCGAAGTAGCGCTCCTGGATCGAGAACGACGCCTCCGCGCTCACGGTCCCGTCGTTGGTCTCCCAGTACGGGAACTGGTCCGGGGTGTTCGATTTATGTCTGAACGGGTCCGGCGGCTCCGAGTCAGTTTCAGCGAACGCGTACCGCTGCCCCTCGGTGCCCTCCAGAGCGAACTCGACGGCGAACTCGTCTCCCGGTTCGGGGTTCCCGAGGGGCCCCCCGTCGCTCGTGTCCAGAACGAGGTAGAACCGGCCCGGGGTCGAGTCACCAGTCTCTAGCTCCTTAGCGTCGGCAAGGAGAAGCGAGACGTCCTCGGGGTCGGCGTCCGCGAGGTCGAGCTTCGAGCGGGGCTCGTTCATGCTCGGGTTCGTCTGTCGAACGCTGAGGGAGACGCCCTCTTCGGCCCTGAGAAAATCTCTCAGAACGGTGTGGTTGATCGCTTGGCCGGCCTGAAGCGAGTCTTCACCCTCTTTCTCGGCGAAGTGCGACAGTGCTCCCCAGATGCCGGTCGCTTCGAAGCCGAGGACAACGCGGTCGCCCTTCGTCACCGCGGTTCGCTCAAGCCCGTTCTGTTCGAGTGCGCTGAGCGACTCGTCGCCGCCACCGCCTTCGACGTTCTCCGGATCCGCGGTGGTGAACACCTCGATCTCGTCGTGGAACGTCGGCTTCGTCAACACGAGGTCCGACGAGGCGGCCGACTCAACGGGAGTCACCGCGCCGGAGTCCTCGATCATGAACGTGCCGTTGGTGATCGCTAGCCGGTACCGCTGCGGAACGAGCGGACGGGCGAGTCCGCCGGCACCGGTGGCACCGCGGAGGTCGGAGAGGTCCTTGTCAAGCGTGTCGCCGTCCTGATCGCGGAACTCCAAGTCACAGGACGTGTTCTCTCGGGCACAGCTACTGGCGGTTCCCTCGGCCGTTCCGAGAAGGCGGGTGTTGACCGTGCCGTCGAAATCGTCTAGCTTCACGACGTCGGTGAACCCGACCAACTTTCCGGAGTCGGTGAGGCGATTCCCGCCGATCAGGAGGTACGCGCTTCCGTTGCTGTTGCTGGCGGTGTACCTGATATTGACCGGGTCGCCCGCGATTCCGGTGTAGGTCGGGCGGGAAAATGAACCGCTGAGTTCGGGTCGGGCCGTCGGGCCGGGTTCCGTCGAGTCGGTAGAGACGGCGTTGGTTTCGAGGGAGTCGCCCGAGGGCACGTGGTCGGCCGCCGAGAGGCCGGCGGCGACGGGACCGGTAGCCACGACGGAGAACACGGCGACGAGGGCGACGAACACCGCCATGCCTCGTCGGAGCGTCGAGCGCCGGCGGAGCCGAGACGCGAGCGCTTCGTCGGTGCCTCCGGGAGCGTCGGGACCACCGAGTCGGGCGGGTCTCGGCCGCGGGGGCGAGTCTCGGTTGTCGTCAGGCGTGTCTGTCATTGTGAGTCGGACGGATCGTCGACCCCGCGAGGGTCACGGGGGCGTGTCAGTCGTTCGACGCTCCGCCGTTCTCCGAGTGAACTACCCCACCCTACTCAGCCGCTGACGCGGCTTCCTTGAGGGTGGGGCTTCCTGTTTCTACGACGCGCTTTACATCCACAACATCGGAAGCATCCGACGGTATGAACATAGGGAGCGCAGTCTCCACAGGCGTTGTGTCTTCGGACTGTCCCAGTCCTAGCTTCTCGAAACCACGAGACAAAACGTTGAGTGCGGCATTTGCGTCTCTATCCATCTTGAACCCACAGGCAGGACACGAGTGTTCACGCACCCACAGCGGTTTATCTGATTCAACGCCGCACGACGCGCACTCTTTGGTTGTGCCCGCTGGCTCTACTTCGACAAAGTGTGTGCCTTCTCGCTTGCACTTGTATTTGAGCATCGTGGTGAACGCATCCCACGCTGCCGAAGCCGTGTTCTGACTGTTTCCAGGCGACTCCAGCATCGACTTCACGTTCAAATCCTCAACGGCCACCAAGTCGTACTCGGTGGCGTAGTAATTCGAGAGTTTGTGTAGGAAGTCGTGGCGTTTCCGTCTGACTCGCTGGTGACACTCAGCTACTCTCAGCCGTTGTTTCTCCCAATTGTTCGAGCCGTGCTGTTTCCGGGAGAGCGACCGTTGTTCGCGTATGAGGCGTTCTCGTTCGTCTTGTAGGTCAAGTGAGCCAACAGCACGCCCGTCCGTGTCGTGAGCGTATTTGAGGATACCCACGTCGATCCCGACACAGCGGTCGGGATTATCTGGTTTCACTGGTTCTTGTTTGCCTTCGACGGCGAATGAAGCGTACCACTCGCCAGTTCGTTCTTTCTTGACACAGACCTCTTTGACAGTAACATCCTCGGGAATTTCGCGGTGGTAACTGATTGGAATGTCAGCAAGTTTCGAGAGCGAGAGGACAGTCTGGCCGTTCTTTTTGTCGAACTCGAAGCCAGACTGCACATATTTAAAACTCCGAAACTCGCTCGGAGCCTTCCAATTGAGACTCCCGACGTTGTACCCGTTCTCTTTGAGCTGTGAGAGAGTTTTAATACTGTCTTCGATTCGCATGACAGCGGCTTGTGTCACTGTCGAGTACAGGTCGGTGAGCTCAGCCCACCAGTCTTTGAGAGCGGGCAGTTGGTCACGGACTTGACGCACTCGCTGGTTGAGTGTTCCTGCTGAGTCAGGAATTTGCTCGAACTCGTTGAGTGCGTGGTTGTACAGTTGCCGGCAGGTATCGCGGTGATAGTCCAGCGTCTCACGCTGGTCTTCTGTTGGGTGGAGTCGATACCTGTAGGCGTAGTGCATGGGTTACTCGTCTGGATCAGATATTCGGACGATCTTCACGTCTGCGCCACGCCAGTCTTTGGGAACGAAAACGTGAGCGCCATTACCAGTGGCTTTCACCTCACCTTCGATGACTTCGTGGCCTTCGATTTCGTGTCTATCCATCATCAGAGTGTATACATTGTACTTACATTAAGTTGTTGATTCCGTGGGCCTGTGGGCCTGTAACAGTCAGTGTAAGATAACTGATGACGGCGCTGTATCCCCGCCCTACTCGCTCGCGTTGCTCGCTCCTTGAGGACGGGGGCTTAGCGCCTACATTCAGCTAAAACGTACCCTCCCGATTATCACTCCTGTGAACGGAGTCGGGGAGACAGCGTCGAACGAGCGCCAGATCGACCGACTGCGAGGGTGTCGACCGCTCGGCCGTTCCCCGAAGAATTAAGCCGAACGGGCGTCCGCTTTCCACCACGATGGCATCGTGTCCCCGCTGTGAGGCGTCGATCGACGAGGAAGCCCGGTACTGCGCGCAGTGCGGTGCCCCGCAGACGGAGGACGCGGCCGAGGAGTTAGACGAGTACGTCCAGCGACAGGCGGAGCAGGTGGCGGGGGGCGGCGGAGACGGCGGAGGCGACGCGAGCGGGTCCAGCGGATTCGCCGACATGGCCGACCTCAGCGACCGCGAGCAGCTCTGGCGGCGCGGCTGTTACGTCGTCGGGTACGGCACCGTCGTCGTCGCGCTCACCCTCGTCCCCGCGATCGGGTCTTTCCCCCTGATCCTCACCGGGATCGCGATCCTCCCGCCGATCCGCCGGCTCACCGCCGAGCCGCTCGGCAGCCCGCTGAAACGCGAAGTGATGGCGGGACTGTACGCGATATTCGCGGTGGTCGGCGCCGCGCTGCTGTTCCTCCTGTAGCTTCCCGTTCTCCTTCCCGACTCACTCGACCCGGAACCCGCCCTCTTTCTCGGCGGCGCGCACCAGATCGCCGATGCTGTCGCTCGCGGAGAGCCCCTGACTCGCCGCGAACCGCTTGATCATCACCGGCGGGAGGTCGACGGTCGTCTCGGAGGCGGCGAGCAGCAGCCCGATCGCCTCCGGCGTCGGCGAACTCGGCCCGGCGTTCGACGCGAACCACGAGATCAGCGTGTCGAACGTCGCCGTCACGTCGTTCGACACGGTCCGCTGGCGGGTGGTGTCGCCCTCCGCGTGGAGCGTCGCGTCGATGCCGTAGTCGAAGCCGTCGCCGTCGAAGGAGTTCGCCAGCCACCGGCTCACCGCCTGTCGGTCGACCGCGTCCGCGCCGGACGGTGCCTGCTGCTCGCCCGGACTTGACCCGGCACGTCCCCGCCTGCCGGGCCGCCCCCGTTTGCTGGCACGGTCCTGTCCGCTCGCCTGTCGCTGGCCGCGGTCCTCGGCGCCGCGACCGGCGGCGCTCGCCCGCGGGTCGTCGCCGGCGGGGCGGCGGTCGTCGGGGCTCGCGGGCTCCGCGGCGGTGAACTCGCCCGAGTCGGCAGGAGGAGCCGCGTCGTCCGGCGGCGGCCGGCGGTCGTCCTGCGAGCGCCCGACGTTGGGGCGGCCGTTCGTCCCGACGACGTACCGACTCTGCCCGATCTCGACGACGTTCTCGTCGTCGGTGAAGTCGAGCTCGTCGGGGTCGGCGGGCGGCGCGTCCGGGTCGGCCGCGGGCGCGTCGTGGTCACTCATGGGTCGTGGTAGCGCGCGCCGTAAAATAGGTGTTGCGGCGGATTCCCGCCGTGGATCCGGTCTCCGCGGCGGGAGCGGTTAATTGTGTGTGCGTCCGCGCTTAGAGCCGGACCGCTTCACCCGACTCACTGAAGAGATCGGGTGCGGTCAGTTCGACCTGCGTCGTCGCTCCGGCGGGCGAGACGAGGTCGATAGTGGCGTCGTCGCTCTCACCGAAGGCGTTCTCGTCCGCAAACGCGCCGGAAGTCGGGTTCAGTAGGATCGTGTACTGACCCTGATCGTCGAGGACCGGATCAGATTCGAAGGCACCGTCGGAGCCGACCGCGAACTCACCGGGATTGAGGTTCTCGACAGATACGATGTCAAGACCCGCATTAACCGTCTGATTGCTACTACTGCTCACGTCGCTACCGTCGCTTTTTTCCGTGGTGGTCGCCAGCTTATCATTCTCAGAGATGTCAAGATCCGAGATATCTGCCGTGAACCTCGAATCCTTAGTGAAATCCTCGCCAGCGGTGAGAATCACCGTGTTACCGTTGGCCTGGTTCGTGATGTTGATCTGTGCGTATCCACTGCCGTCGCTGGAATTATCTTGACCAGCAGCCACGCGGACTTCTGTATAATGAGCGAGGATATTACCCTGAAGCTGTGACGCGTTAGCATTGGCAGTGGGGTCAGAGAAACTAACATCAGTCACAGTGACACTCGTACCATCAGTAGTGGAACTAGCGTAGACCTGCGATGTTAAGGTTGGAGTTCCGCTGAGGTCGAGATCAGAGATGTCGATCGTGTTGATTTCACCCGCATCGATGTTCTCAATCGGGACAGACACGTATGGATTACCAGTCTTATTTGATGAAACATTCAGATACTCGACATCGTCGGAGAGATCCGAACTCACGCCGACCTGAACGGTCTTAGCGTCGCTGGCCACAGCCTGCTGGATAGAGGTGTTATCTGTCTCATCCGGGACAACGACGTCGTACGCGGCGTCGGTGAACACGAGGTTCTCCTGTCCGCCGGGCCCAACCGCCTGAATCGTCGTGTCGGTCAGGTCGATGTCGTCGGCACCGGGCGCCCCGGTGGTCGTCACGCGGATCTCGCTCAGCGTCGAGGTGTCACTGCTGACAATCCCGACGGAACTAGTCACTTCGATCCGCTCGGACACGAGGTCCGTACTCTCTTCGCCGGTCGATTCCGCCTGTGACTGGAGGAACCCAGCCGTGTTGATCAGGACGCCCGCGGCGATGGCGGCGACCAGCACCATCGCGATGAACACGATGAGCGTGCCGATACCGACCTGACCGCGGTCGTCGTTAGTGATGAATTCGAACATTGTTACAGCCTCACCGAGTCGCCGTCATCGCCGACCAGCGTGGTCGGGACACGGATCTCAGTCGTCGTCGATGCGCCTGCCGCGGTCGTGAACGTCACCGTCAGCGAGTCGCCCTCAGTGAGCGCGTAACCGTTAGTGTCCTCGAACGTGTCAGTTGCCTCAAGATCGACGACAACTTCAGCGCGGTCACTGTTGTCTGTCAGGACAGGGCTATCCCCAGGTTTGGTGAAGATGTCGTTGGTCGCCGGCGGGTCCTCGTCGAGCTGGAACGTCTCCTGCCCCGAGGTCCCCACTAACTCCACCGATACCTCGTCGAGGTCAATGTTGTCGGCGCCGGGTGCCGACGCGACGACGAACTCAAGTGAACCGATGCCGCGCTCGCTGGTACCGGCGACGTTGTCAGCGATGTCACCGGACTGGCTCACGACCTGAAGCCGTTCGCTCACCTGAGATGTACTCTCTTCGCCCGTTGCTTCTGCCTGCGTCTGGAGGAACCCGGCTGTGTTGATCAGGACGCCGGCGGCGATCGCCGCCACCAGCACCATCGCGATGAACACGATGAGGGTCCCGATCCCCACTTGACCGCGCTCTTCCTCGTCCAGTATGGTTTCGAACATTGTGTGTTGCGTCGGCCCCCGGCCTGCCCGGCGGGCGTTATCGATAGCGAAGTGGATTTCCTACTTAAGATCACGTCCCCGGTTATCCGAGTTGATAAACACGTCACGTCGTGCGATTTCCGGGTTATTTTGAGTAGTTTAGTTACAGAATATATCAACGACTTCGGCGAGAGAGTATCAGATCTGGATCTGCGGCGCAGCGGCGGTACCGACCGGTCTCCATCACGAATCCGATGTGCGAACGAGCGGCGACCGCGTCGGGCGAGACTGACAAGGGAGAGAGGTGAATACCGGCTGTCAACGACGCCGTTCGAAAGAGCGATTCCCCCGAGGCCGTTTCAGCGCTCGTGTTCGGGGGCAGTCGTCTCGGGCGTCTCGCGCCGAGACGCCGAGTCGGTGCGGTCGCGGTCGGCGGAGACCAGTCGGTCGAGGCGGCGCTCGAACGCCGCGTCGGAGATCTCGCCCTCGACGTAGCGGTGTTTGAGGCGCTCGATCGGCGTCGCGGGCGCCTCGCGGTCGGCGTCCGCCCGCGAGGTATCGCGCTCGGCGGCGATCCGGTCCGCCAGGTAGCCGCCGAGCACGCCGCTGCCCACGACGTACGCCGCGCCGAACAGCGTGAGCGCGAGCACGCCGACGGTCGCCGCGGGCGACACCGCGGCGGCGACCCACACCGCAAAGAACGTCAGTGGCAGCGACAGCAGCGCGACCAGCGCGCCCGTGGCGGCCCCGATCTTCGGGCCGCGGGGGCGCTCCGCGTCGTCGGTCCAACTCGCCACGCCGGCGCCGACCGCTGGCGCGACCAGCCCGACGACGGGCAGGACGCTCACGAGCACCGTGACCCCGGCGCCGACGCCGGCGCGCGCGGCGAGATCCGAGAGGCGCGCGACCGGCGAGCGACCCCCGCGGGCGTCGGCAGCCGTCATCGTCGACGCCCCGAGCCTCGGGGCGATTCACCGGGTCGGCGCCGCCGCGGAACCGGTCGCGGGCTCGCGGTCGCGCCGCCGTTTCGACAGCGATCTGTCATCGATGTCGTTACGGACCGAGAACGCAAAAGGGCGTCGGGGAGCGGGGTACGCCTCCGGTTTCGCGGTGTTCGCTTAGGATCGATTCAGCGGGGACGCGGGAGGTTAGGGCTCGGATCCGACTGTCACCGATCGCGCAGACGCGACACCTCCGACTCGGGGATCACGAACTCCCGCGTCCCCGGCTCGTACACCGCGAGGCTCCCGGCGACAAGCGCCATCGACGCCGCCAGCAGCCCGGTGTTGACGAGGAGGAGGGCCTCGGGGTCGGCGAATTCGGTCCGGAAGGCGGCCGCGGGCGTCGCGACCGCCGCGACGACGACGAGTCCGAAGCCGACCGCCAGGTACGCCATCGCCGTGCGGCCGGACGACCGATACGCCGCGACGGCGAACGCAACCAGCGTCGCGCTCGCGCCGGCCAGCACGGTGGTCGTCATCAGGTACAACCCCTCAATGAGCTCCATACCTCACCTGCTCGAATGCGGATTATAAACCCACGGGAGCGGGTATCAGCGGCGATAACACGGCAAACCGATTCGAGTCGCCGAACCGCCCGTGGTCCCGTACCGCACGCCGGATCGCGAGGGTTGCCGCCCGGGGCACTCACCGGTACCGTTATAAGAGATAAAAATCAATCCCGATAACGTGAATGGTGGGGGACAATCTGATCACCGTACTCGGTAACAAATACAACACGGACATCCTGACGGCGACGGGCGACGCGAAGTCGGCGCAGGATCTCAGCGACCAGCTGGACGTCCCGATCGCGACGTGTTACCGACGGATCAACGAGTTGGAGGAGGCCGATCTACTGGAGTTACACGACCGCCCGCTCTCGGACGAACACCGGCGCGTGAAGGTGTACCGTCGGAGGGTCGACGGGGTCGAGGTCGACTTCCGCGACGGGCTCACGGTCGAGGTGGAGGAACGGTCGGCGGTGAAGAACCGCCTCGACGACGTCTGGCGCGACCTCTCGTCGCGAAAGTGATCAGCGTTGGTCGGCAGCGGCGATCGGAAGACCGTCGATCGTGCCGCGATCGGAAGAGCGTCACCAGGCCGCGATCGACGCAGCCGCGCTGCGAGGGTTAGAACGAGGGCTGGTCGTCGGAGCCGCCCATCATCGAGAACCCGCCGGCGCGCTCGTGGACCGTGATCCCACCCTGTCCGATCTCCATCGGGAAGATGTCGGTGTCAATGTCCTGTTTCCGCATCTTCGCCACCCAGACGTAGCGGTTGACGCCCGAGTCCGTCGGCGTCTGGATAAAGTAGATGTTCCCGTCCGTGAGGAAGTTCTCTAAGCCGACCTCCGTGTCGGGGAAGACGGCGCCCTGCTCGTTGATGAGCAGCGAGGTAAGCCCGTTCGCCTTGAGGATGTCCGAGAACTTCAGCAGGTAGGTGCGCTTCTCCTGTTCGGCGTCGAAGAACAACTGGAACATCGACAGCGAGTCCAAGACGAGGCGGTCGAACTCGCCGTCCTCGACCGTGTCGAGCAGGCGGTCGACCGCGGTCGAGAAGTCGGTCTCGCGGAGCATCTCCCGCTTGTCGAGGATCACGATGTCGCCGTCGTCGACCATCTCGTCGAACCTCTCGAAGCCGACGGACGCGGCCGCGCCGCGGATGTCGGCCTCGTCCTCCTCGAAGGAGACGTACACGCCGCGTTCGTCGTGTTCGGAGACGCCGTGATGGAGGTACTGGATGCCGAAAATGCTCTTGCCGGTGCCCGGGTTGCCGGAGACGAGGACCGTCGACCGCTCGGTGATGCCGCCGGTGAGAATGGAGTCGAGCCCCTCGACCCCGGTGGAGACGAGTTCTGACATTCGTCTCCCCCTTGGCGGCCGGAGTATATAAAAGACGGTTGAGCACATCGGGCGAGCGAACGGCGACAGTTTTATCTCTCGACACGCCGCCCGTTCGTGTATGCCCGGTGAAGCGTGTCCGGTCGCCCTCGGCGGTGATCGGCGGTGAGCGATCCGTCGGTGCTCGTCGTGGAGGACGAGCCAGACATCGCGGCGCTGTACGCCGGCTTCTTAGAGGAGCGGTACGCCGTCGACGTGGCGGAGACCGCCGCCGAGGCGATCGACCGCGTCGACGCCGCCGTCGACGTGGTACTCCTCGACCGCCGACTCCCTGACGGGAGCGGCGACGACGTCTTGGGACACATCCGCGAGGAGGGGTACGACTGTCGCGTGGCGATGGTCACCGCGGTTGAACCCGACTTCGACATCATCGACATGGGGTTCGACCTCTACCTCACCAAGCCGGTGAGCCGCTCGAAGCTGCTCGCAGCCATCGACACGCTACTGACGCGCAGCGAGTACGACGACCTCGTTCAGGAGGCCGCCGCCCTCGCCAGCAAACGCGCGGTCCTCAGCTCGCAGAAACCGGCCGCACAGCGCGAGGAGAACGAGGCGTACGCCGACCTGGTCGACCGGTTGGAGGACTTAGACGCCGACATCGACAACCTCGGCGAGTCGCTGTCGACCGACGACTACCGCGCGATGTTCCGCGACCTCGGCGAGGCCTGACGCGACGCCGCCCCCTCGCTGCGATCGCTCGCGGCGCTCGTTCTGATCGCTTTTCTCGCCGTCGCGGCTGTGCGTACTCCGGCGACGCCGACGGTACTGTAGCGGTTTCGGGGTAGTGTTTAGATAAGCTGATTCCATGCGAAGGCGAACGCTTGTAGCCAATTTTCGGCGGTACTCGGTTCAGCGTGACTAAACGTATTTGAGAATTGGTTTGTTCGTCGTTTTACTTCGCGAAAGACATGTTCGACGGCATTCCGATTCCCATGTGTGACGTGTTGGAATCGGAGCCCATGACGATGACAGGCCGCGTGTAACCATGGCGCACCGTCGACGAGAAAGACCGCGTCGTCGACCTGATGTTTCTCACGGAGTTCTGAGAGAAACATCGAGGAGATCGCGTTCGTTCTCGTCGGATAGAGCCGAACGTGGAGCAGGTGGTTTGTGTCGGGATCGACAGCAGCGTACAGCCAATATTGCTCAGAGTTGAGCTGGATCACGGTTTCATCGACCGCAACGTGATTCGGATTCGCACCGTCCGTCGGCTGTAAATCGGCTTTCTGTACCCACCGATGGACGGTGGTTCGATGGCGATCGACACCCAATCTCTCAAGAGTCGAGACGGTATCCGAAAGTGATAGTCACGCCAAATGGAGTCGGATACCGAGTTTCATCGCCGACTCGGGTGTCGCCTCTCGCTCCAGAAAATCTAACTCGATACAACCGCTATCGCCGCTGAGGCGGTCGAAACTGAGCATAGACAACTCGATCCTTTGACCGCCTCATCCTTCGACCTTATCTCAACACCGCCCCGAGGCCGCAGTTCAAGTTACTGCGGCCCTAACCCTGACCGTGATCAACGTTACCGAGCGACGGGAACCGCTTCTCGCCGCGGCGGCCGGCGCGGCCGCGATCGCCGGCTCGTACCTCGTCGCGGGGTGGACGCCGTCGTTCGTCGTCAGGCCGATCGACCAAACCGTCGTCAACCTGACCCCTGGACCGATCGTGACGGCGACGATCGAAACGCTCGGCGAGGCGGGTCACCTGATCCACATCGCGCTGGCGCTCGCGATCGCCGTCGGACTGTTCGGGACGGTCGCGTTCGCGGGCCTTCGGCTCGCCGCGCGCACCGATCGGCGAGCAGTCGGCGCCGCGATCGCGGGTGGGGGATCCTGGCTGCTTGCCGCCGGCTTGACGGGCGTCTCGACGGGTGCGCTGAGCGCGGCGCTCCCCGCGGCGGTCGTCGTCGGGATCGGGTGGTTGCCGTCGTCCGCGACCCCGTCCGGAGGTGACACCGGCACAGTGAGGGGCTCGCCGGCGGTCGTCAATGCGGTGCGCCGCCGGACGCTCGGGGTCGTCGCCGGCGCGCTCGGGTTCGTCGCCGCGACCGTCGTCGGCCGGCGGGCGCTCGCGTCGGAGGACGAGCCCCTTCCCAACGCCCCGCGGTCGGAGGGCGCAGCCGCGCGGCTCCGAGAACTCGACTCGGCGTCGCTGACGGTCGAAAGCGACGGGCTCCAGGAGATGGTGACGCCGATCGGCGAGTTCTACAACGTCGACATCGCGGAGTTCGACCCGGAGGTCACCGCCGAGGAGTGGTCGCTGACGTTCACCGGCGAGACCGGCTCCGAGCGGACGGTCGACTTCGACGAGCTGATCGAGCGCCCCGCCGAGAACCGCGCGGTGACGCTGCGGTGCGTCGGGGAGGACCTGAACGGGCGCCGAATCGGCACCGCCGTCTGGACGGGGACGCCGATCCGGCCGCTGCTCGAATCCGTGGACCCCCAGGGCGACTGTAACTGCGCCATGCTGCGCGGCGAGGACGGGTACTACGTTCAGTTCCCAGTGGACATACTCGCCGAGGGGTTCCTCGCGTGGGGGATGAACGGCAAGGAGCTCCCGACGAACCACGGCCACCCTGTCCGGATGCTGATCCCGGGCCACTGGGGCGAAACGAACGTGAAATGGCTCTCGGAAATCGAACTGCTGAAAGTCGAGGACGACGGCTACTGGGAAGAGCGCGGCTGGGAGGGGACCGGCGAGGTGACCACCGTGGCCAAGCTCTGGGACGAGGGGATCACGGAACTCGGCGACGGCCGGATCGAACTGGCCGGCCACGCCTACGCCGGGACGCCTGGCGTCAAGCGCGTCGAGGTGTCGACCGACGGTGGCGACTCGTGGACCGACGCCGAGCTCTCCGACGCGCTGCCCGACGCGGACGTCTGGCGGCAGTGGCGCCACGCCTTCGAGCCCGCCGGGGAACACGAGGTCGTCGTCCGCGCGGTCGACGGCGAGGGGACGCGCCAGACCAGCGAGGCGTCCGGCCCGGTCCCGAGCGGCGCGTCGGGCTGGGTCCGCCGGACGGTCGGCGAGTGAACGGTCGGCGAGTGGGCGGGCGGGGAGCCGACGGCGTTCACGAGAGCTGTTCACCGACGATCCGGTCCGCCTCGGCGAGGAACGCGTCGCGCTCGCCGATCGGGATGGTCGCGCCCGCGGCCACGTCGTGGCCGCCGCCGTCGCCGCCGACCGATCGGCTCGCCTCGCGCATCACCGTCGAGAGGTCGAGCCCCCGCCGGACGAGCGCGTGCGAGCCGCGCGAGGAGACCTTCAGTTCCTCGGCGCTCTCCTCGGCGAAGGCGATCACCGGCTTCGACCGGTCGACCGCGGGGGAGCCGACCGCCATCCCGGCGACGATACCGACGATCGTCTCGCGGATGCGGGAGCCGGCGTCGAACCACTGGAGGTGGTCCTCGTGGGTGACACCCTCGGTTTTGACCCACTGGAGGCCCTCAGAGAGGTTCCGCCGGTGCGTGCGCAGCAGCCGGCGGGCCTCCGCGAGCGCGTCGCCGCGGTCGCCGAGACACACCGCGAGGCCGACGTCGCCGCGCTCGTAGCGGGCGGTCGCGTTGAGCAGCGTCGAGAACTCACTGACGTCTCGCAGCTCCGTTCCGGGCTCCTCGTCGACCAGCGTGTAGGAGGTCCCGACGAGCGCCTCGATCCGCTCGGACGGGACGCCCGAGGCGACCGCGCGGCGCATCAGCGCGGAGGCGAGCCGCTGGCGCTCTTCCGCGTCGAGGTCGACCCAGCGGCGCCACTCCCCGTCGCGTTTCACGTCGACGTCGAGGTCGGTGAGGAAGGAGATGGCCCCCGCCTCGTCGTTCGAGATCCCCGGGATGTCCACGTCGGAGGCGTACTCCAGCAGCTTCGGGAGCGGGCGGGTCTGTCTGCCGTACAGGTCGAGGTCGGTCTGCGCGTCGAGGACGCCGGCGTCGACGCCGTCAGCGACGATCGACTCGTTGGCGCCGACGAGCCCGTCCGCCGAGTCCTGCATGTCGCCGACCGCGCCGACGACGGCGAGCCCGGCGAGGTCGCGGTTGTCGCCGTCGGGCCCCTCCAGCGCGCGGGCGAGAAGGTAGCTCGCGCCGGCACCCGACAGCTCGCTCGCGCCGTCGATCCCCTCCAAGAGGGGGTTGAGGTGGTACCGCGTGTCGCGGTCGGCGGGCTGGTGGTGGTCAGCGATGACGGGGACGAAGTCGCCGCGGTCCTCGTGGTCGGCGATGGCGTCGAGCTGGCCGGAGCCGAAGTCGGTGAACAGCACCACGTCGAACTCGCGGGCGGCGATCCCGGCGATCGAGTCGGCGTCGAGCTGCTTCTCGAAGACGACCTCGTGGTCGATCCCCGCCCGGGCGAGCCCGGTGGACGCGACCGCGGCGCTCGTGATCCCGTCGGCGTCGATGTGGGACGCGAGCAGCACCCTGTCGGCCTCGCGCAGGCGGTCGGCGCAGTCGGTCGCGCGGTCGGCGAGGTCGGGAACGGGGGCGGCGACTGCCATTACCTCTTGTTGGCTCGCGACCGTGGATAAACTCACGCTTCGTCGCGGCGGTCGACGACGCGCTCAACCCGCGCGTCCCGGCTCGAACGGCCGATCTCGACGGCGTATTCGCCGGGGTCGACCCGCCACCCCGACTCCCCGTACCGCGCGAACGCGCGCTCGTCGAGCACGATTTCGACGGTACGTACCTCACCCGCCGGGACAGCGACGCTCGCGAACCCCGCGAGCTCCCGGACCGGGCGGTCGACCCCGTCCACGGCCGGCGGGCGAACGTACGCCTGGACGACCTCGCGGCCGTCGCGGTCGGAGACGTTCGCGACGGTGACGGTCGCCCGACGCTCGGCGTCGGCCGCCGGCGCCGCCTCGACGCTCGCGTCGCGGTACTCGAAGGTCGCGTACGAATGGCCGTGGCCGAACGGGTAGGTCGGTTCGGCGTCGCCTGCGCCCGCGGCGCGGTCGTCGTCCGCGTCGAACCAGCGGTAGCCGACGAACACCCCCTCGTCATGGCTCACTTCGCCATCGACGCCGGGGAAGCGGCGCTCGTCGACCGCGGTCGGGTATGCCCCCTCAGGGGCGAACGTCACCGGTAACCGTCCGCCGGGGTCGGCGTCGCCGTAGCAGACGCTCGCGACGGCGTCGCCGTGCGCCTGTCCCGGGTACCAGTTCACCAGGACCGCGTCGACGGCGTCGCGCCAGGGCAGCTCGACCGGACCGCTGGCGTTGACGACGACGACGGTCCGGGTCGCGGCGGCCGCGGTCCGCTCGACGAGTTCGTCCTGTCGACCGGGGAGCCGGAGCGATTCGCGGTCCATCGCCTCGGTGGCGGCGTCGCGCACGAAGACCACCGCGGCGTCGGCGTCGCCCGCGGCGTCGACCGCGCCGTCGACGTCGGGATCGCGCGCGTCCCCGTCGGTCCCGTCGTCGCCCGCGAGGAGGTCGAACATCGAGACGCCCTCGACTCGCGGGAGCCCGTAGCGAACGGTCACGTCGCCCGCGGCGCGGGACTCGAACCCCTCGACCGGCGTCGCGGAGACGACCGGCGTCGTCTCCGAGGAGCCCCCGCCGCCGAGGACCGCCTCGTCGACGTTCGGGCCGATCACGGCGACATCGTCGCCGTCGTCGAGCGGGAGCGCCTCACCGTCGTTCTTCAGCAGGACGGTCCCTCGCGCGGCGACCTCGCGGGCGTGCTCGCGGTGGGCCGGCGTGTCGACGGCGCCGTCGGCGCGCTCGTCTGCGTCACGTAAGAGCCCGACGCCGTCCATTGCGCGGAGGACCCGGACGACCATGTCGTTGAGGCGTGACTCGGGGACGTCGCCGTCTCGCACCGCGTTGGCGAGCGTCTCGGCGAACCCCTCGCAGGTCCGCGGATCGGGCATGCCGCGAGCGATCGATTCGGGGAGGTCGTCGAAGCCGCCGCCGTCGGACTCGTCGCCCTCATCTTCCGTCCCGTCGTGGAGCGCCTCGGGCGAGGTGCCCGGCATCTCCACGTCGAGGCCCGCGTTGGCCGCGGCCGCCGCGCCCTCCGTTCCGTACCAATCGGAGACAATGAACCCGTCGAACCCCCACTTGCCTTTCAGCACCCCGGTTACGAGCTCGCGGTGGTCACTCATCCGGACGCCGTCGACGCCGTTGTAGGCGGTCATCACCGATCTCGCGCCCACCTCGACGGCGTCGCGGAACGAGGGAAGGTAACACTCCCGGAGCGCGCGCTCGCCGATCTCGGTACTGACCGACGCGCGATGCGTCTCCTGACTGTTCGCGACGTAGTGTTTGGGGGTGGCAATGACGTCCGCCGACTGGATCCCCGCGACCACCCGCGCGCCCATCGTCGCGGAGAGGACCGGGTCCTCGGAGAGGTACTCGAAGTTCCGGCCGTTGTGCGGGACGCGGATCAGGTTGACGCCGGGCGCGAGCAGGGCGTCCTGTCCCGCGCCGCGCGTCTCCCGGCCGAGCGCCGCGCCGTGCTCGCGCGCGAGAGCCGAGTCAAAGGTCGCGGCGAGCGCCACCGGCGCGGGGAACGCGGTCGCCGACTCGCCGGGGACCCGGACACCGAGCGGCCCGTCGACCAGTCGGAGCGGGGGGATGTTGAGGCGCTCGACGCCCGGGACGTAGCCCGTCGCCCGACCCTCAGGGTCGACGGCCCCGTGGACGAGTCGGACCTTCTCCGTCAGCGTGAGGTCGGCGACGAGGTCGGCAGGTGTGGGTGTTTCAGTCATACCCGAATCCTCGTGAGACTGCCGGAAACCGTTTCGGGGGGCGTTCTCCAAGCGGCGTCGCAGTAGCGACAGGTTCGGTCTCGAGCCGCGGCGCGCCGTTCGGTGTCCGCCGCGGGACAGGCCGAGGCATCACTTGCCGTAACTGACGGTTATAGCAGTGTCCAGAGATATACACTACGTACATGACACGTGGGTTTTCCACCCGGAGTCTCCACGCCGGTGCCGAGCCCGACGCGGCGACCGGCGCCCGCGCCACGCCGATCCACCAGACGACCTCGTACGTTTTCGACGACGCGGACACGGCGGCGGAGCTGTACGCGCTCCGGGCGGAAGGCCACGTCTACTCCCGGCTCTCAAACCCGACGGTGAACGTCTTAGAAGAGCGGCTCGCCGACCTCGCCGGCGGGTCGGACGCGGTCGCGACGGGCTCGGGGATGGCCGCGTTCGACGCGATAACCACCGTCCTCGCGAGCGCGGGCGACAACGTCGTCGCCAGCTCCGAGATGTACGGCGGGACGGCCGCGTACCTCACCAGCGTCGCGGACCGCCGCGGGATCGAGACGCGGCTCGTGGAGACCCTCGACTACGACGCGTACGCCGACGCGATCGACGACGACACCGCGTTCGTCCACGTCGAGACGCTCGCGAACCCCTCGCTCGTCACGCCCGACTTCGAGCGGCTCGCCGAGATCGCCCACGAGAACGCGGTGCCGCTCGTCGTCGACAACACGTTCGCGACGCCGTACTGCTGTCGGCCGTTCGAGCACGGCGCCGACATCGTCTGGGAGTCGACGACGAAGTGGATCACGGGCAACGGCACCACCGTCGGCGGCGTCGTGATCGACGGCGGGCAGTTCCCGTGGGACCACCCCGACGCCGACTACGCCGAGCTCGACGGCGAATCGCCCGCGTACCCGATCGACTTCGTCGAGCAGTTCGGCGACGCCGCGTTCGCAAACGTCGCCCGCCAGCGCGGCGTGCGGCCGACCGGCGGCCAGCAGTCGCCCTTCGACGCGTGGCAGACGATCCAGGGGCTGAACACGCTCCCCTTGCGAATGGATCGCCACTGCGAGAACGCGCGGCGGGTGGCCGAGTTCCTCCGCGGCGACGACCGCGTCGACTGGGTGACGTACCCCGGCTTCGAGGACCACGAGAGCCACGGCAACGCCGCGGAGTACCTCGACGGCTTCGGCGGGATGGTCACCTTCGGCGTCGACGGCGGGTACGAGGCCGCAAAGACCTTCTGCGAGTCGGTCGATCTGACGAGTTTCCTCGCGAACATCGGCGACGCGAAGACGCTCGTCATCCACCCCGCCTCGACCACCCACGCGCAGATGGACGAGGACGAGCAGCGGCTCGCGGGCGTCTACCCCGAGATGCTCCGGCTCTCGGTGGGGATCGAGGACCCCGACGACGTGATCGCCGACCTCGACGCGGGACTGGCCGCGGGCGAGCACGTCGCGGCGGGCCGGACCGAGGAGGAGCGGGCCCCGGACGAGGGGGCGGACCGATGAGCGCCGTCCCGACCAACCACGGCGTCGCCTCGCTCGGCGATTTCACCTTCGAGTGCGGGCAGTCGGTCCCCGACTTCGAGGTCGCCTACGAGACGCACGGCGAGTTCGACGGCGACAACGTCGTGCTCGTCTGCCACGCGCTCACCGGGAGCCAGAACGTCGCGCGCTCCCCCGAGCCGGAGCGGGACGCGGAGACCACCGGGGCCGGGCAGGCCGGGCAAGCCCGGGCGTGGTGGGACGACGTCGTCGGCCCGGGGAAGGCGATCGACACGACCGAGTACTACGTCGTCTGCGCGAACGTTCCGGGCTCCTGTTACGGGACGACCGGCCCCGCCAGCGAGCGACCCGCGGACCTCGGCCTGCGCGAGGAGCCCGACCACGACCGCTGGGGGACCGCGTTCCCGCCGGTCCAAGTTGAGGACTGGGCGCGCGCACAGCGCCGCCTGCTCGACCACCTCGGCGTGGGGCGGCTCCGGGCGGTCGTTGGCGGCAGCGTCGGCGGGATGAACGCCTTGGAGTGGGCGAAGCGGTACCCGGACGACGTCGACCGCGTGGTCGCGATCGCGACGGCCGGACGCCTCGACGCGCAGTGTCTCGCGCTCGACGCGGTGGCGCGCCGGGCGATCCGCGCCGACAAGGACTGGAACGGCGGCGACTACTACGGCGACGACCGGCCGGCCCCGACCGAGGGGCTCGCGATCGCCCGCCAGATCGGCCACATTATGTACCTCTCGAAGGCGTCGATGGAGCGGAAGTTCGGGCGCCGGTCGGCCGGCCGCGACTCCCTGACGCGCGAGGACGGGGACCTCGGGCTGCCGCCGGAGCCGACGGCCGGGTTCTTCCCGTACCGCGAGGTCGAGTCGTACCTCGACTACCAGGCGGAGGGGTTCGGCGACCGCTTCGACGCGAACAGCTACCTCTATCTGACGCGCGCGATGGACGAGTACGACCTCGCCGCCGGCCACGGGACCGACGCCGACGCCCTCGCCGCGTTCGAGGGCGAGACGCTGCTGATGAGCTTCACCGCCGACTGGCATTTCACGGTCGAGCAGTCGGCGTCGTTGGGCGACGCCTTCCGCGAGGCCGGGGTGCCGGTCGCCCACCACGTGGTCGACTCCGACCACGGCCACGACGCGTTCCTCGTCGAGCCGGAACACGTCGGCCCGCCGGTCCGAGACTTCCTCGCCGACGGCGTCGACGGCCGCGCCGTCTCCGACGAGGACGGCGACGACGGCGACGACCCGCGGCCAGACTCTAACCACGCGCCGGTCCACGCGAGCCTGTTTCGGGGGTGAAGAGTCACGATCAATCATGATAACGTTCATAGTTCCAGACCGCGTGAGGTGAGAGGTATGCCAGGCGGACACGCGCAGACCCTGCGACCGTTCATGTGGCGCGCCGAGCGACTGTACCCCGACACCGAGATCGTCTCGCGGACGCACGAGGGGCGGACGCGGCACACGTATGCCGAGTACGCCGACCGGACGGCCCGGCTCGCGAACGCCTTAGACGACCACGGGATCGAGCGCGGCGACCGCGTCGCGACGTTCTGTTGGAACCACACGCGGCACTTCGAGACGTACTTCGGCGTCCCGAACACGGGCGCGCAGCTCCACACGATCAACCCGCTGCTGCCCGACGAGCACATCCAGTACATCGTCGACGACGCCCAAGACGAGATCATCTTCGTCGACCCGTCGCTCGCCGAGAAGATCGCGGGCGCTGCGGAGGGGGCGGAAGAGTTCGACGGCGTCGACTTCGTCGCGATGGGGTCGGAGGGCATCGACGCGCTCAACGCGCCCGCCTACGAGGAGTTCATCGCGGACCACTCGACCGAGTACGACTGGCCGGACCTCGACGGCGACCAGCCCGCCGGCCTCTGTTACACCTCCGGCACGACGGGGAAGCCGAAGGGCGTCGAGTACACCCACTCGATGCTATGGAGCCACACGATGGCCTCCCAGACCCCGCAGGGGATCCCGATGGAGGACTCTGACGTGGTGATGCCCGTCGTTCCCATGTTCCACGTCAACGCGTGGGGGATGCCGTTCACCGCCGCCGCCGCGGGCGCGAAGCACGTCTACCCCGGTCCATCGCCGGACCCCGCGGACCTCGCGGCGCTGATCGAAGAGGAGGGCGTGACCATCTCCGCGGGCGTGCCGACGGTGTGGCTCGGCCTCCGCGAGTACATCGAGGGGGGTAACGAGGTAGACCTCTCGACGCTCGACACCGTGATCATCGGCGGCGCGGCCGCGCCGAAGGCACTGGTCGAGTGGTACGACGAGCGCGACGTGGAGGTGCTCCACGCGTGGGGGATGACGGAGCTGTCGCCGATCGGCACCGTCTCGCATCTCAAAGATGACCTTCGCGACGCCGAGTACGAGACGCAGGTGAACAAGCGCTCGAAGCAGGGGCTCGTCGCTCCCGGCCTGGAGTTCGAGGTCATCGACGAGGACGGCGAGGAGATCCCGTGGGACGGCGAGGCGTTCGGTGAGCTCCGGATCCGCGGCCCGTGGGTCACGAAGGAGTACTTCAAGCGCCCCGAGGCGAACGAGGAGGAGTTCGTCGACGGCTGGCTGAAGACCGGCGACGTGGTCACCGTCGACGAGGACGGCTACATGCAGCTCGTCGACCGGACGAAGGACGTGATCAAGTCCGGCGGCGAGTGGATCTCCAGCGTCGAGCTGGAGAACGCGATCATGGCCTACGACGGCGTCAGCGAGGCGGCCGTCGTCGGCGTGCCCCACGAGCGCTGGCAGGAGCGCCCCGTGGCGTTCATCGTCGTGGCCGAGGGCGTCGACCGCGACGAGCTCGTCGAGCGGATCGAGACCGGGCTCCGCGAGGAGTACCCCAAGTGGTGGGTCCCGGACGCGGTGGAGTTCATCGACGAGGTTCCCAAGACCGCCACCGGGAAGTTCTCGAAGAAGGACCTCCGGGAGCAGTACGGCGACCAGTCGCTCGTCGAGGGGGCCGTCCCGGAAGACGACGCGCCCGAGCAGGAGTAGTCGAGCCGAGCGGGTAGCCGGTCGCTCGGCGGGCTTTCAGTCGTCGCGGTCGCCGACGACCCACTTGTGCGAGTAGCTCTCGCCGCAGGTACAGTGAGCGTACGCGTGGACCACGTCGCCCTCGGCGTAGAGGCCGCCGACCTCCTCGTTTTGCGCCTCGGCAAACGCGAAGATGAACTGGATGTCGTGGTCGGCTTCGGGATCCTCGCTCGCGTCGTCCGCGTCCGGGCCGTCCGCGAACGGACACGCGCCGTCGTCGAGCGAGCGCGCGATCTCGCCCTCCGCGGCCATCGCCGTCTTCGCGAACTCCATCGCGCCCATGCCCGTGCCGGCCTGGAACGCCGACCGCCCGGTCTCGCCGTCGAGGATCAGCCGCACGCCGCCGGCGGTCTCGGTGCCGACCTCGCGCAGCCGGGAGTCGTCGTCGAGGTACGCGTCGCTCAGGTAGAAGACCACGTCGTCGAGCCGCTCGCCCGCGAGGAACTCGTCGAGGTTGCTCATGCCGCCCGGAGGCGCGTGAGCGGTAAAAGGTGTGCGTGTCGCCTCGAGCGGAACCGGCTCCGGTCGCGGGCGATCGCGGAGCGGCGATCCGCCGAGCATATAATAGATCGTGTGGAATCGGGGTAACTGTTAATACGCACCACGGAGATCCGTCGCGTAATGAGCACGCAGAACAGATCCGACGACCGGCTCGCGGAGTGGGCACAGCTGGTCGACGAGGACGTTCCGGAGGAGCTCCGAGAGGAGCGTTCCGTCGACGGATAACTTTCACCCCGCTTCGCGAAGGCTTTAGGCCGACGGCGGCGAAGCACCGCCGATGGCGACCGAGGCCGCCGGGATCGACAGACCCCTGCTCGTCGACGACTTCCTCCAGCGGCGCCGCTACCAGCTCCAGTTGGCGGACGCCGCCGCCGACAAACACACGCTGGTCTGTCTCCCGACCGGCCTCGGCAAGACGACGGTCAGCCTGCTCGTCACCGTCGAGCGCCTCCACGAGGCGGGCGGGAAGGCGCTCTTCTTGGCCCCCACGAAGCCCCTCGTCCAGCAGCACGCGGACTTCTACCGCGAGGCGCTTGAGATTCCGGACGACGAGATCGTCGTGTTCACCGGCGACGTGAAGCCCGACGACCGCGCCGCGCTCTGGGACGACGCGCGCATCGCGATCGCGACGCCGCAGGTCGTCGAGAACGACCTCGTCGGTAACCGGATCTCGCTGCGCGACGTGACCCACCTCACCTTCGACGAGTGCCACCGCGCGACCGGCGACTACGCGTACGTCTACATCGCGGAGCGGTACCACGTCGACGCGACCGACCCCCTCGTCACCGGGATGTCGGCCTCGCCGGGCGGCGACACCGAGGAGATCGAGACGGTCTGCGAGAACCTCGGGCTCGTCAACGTCGAGGTGATGACCGAGGAGGACGCCGATGTCGACGAGTACACTCACGACACCGATGTCGGGTGGGAGCAAGTCACCTTGCCGGACGAGGTGCTCGCGATCCGGGACGCGCTCAACGAGGTGATCACGGACCGGCTGGAGAAGCTGAAACAGCTCGGCGTGACGAACACGACGAACCCCGACCTCTCGCAGAAGGACCTCAACAAGATGCGGGGGCAGCTGAAACAGATGATGGACAACGACCAGTCGGAGGGGTACAAGGGGATGAGTACCCACGCCGAGGTGATGAAGCTCCGGCGCGCGACCGAGCTTGTCGAGACGCAGTCCGTCGAGTCCGTGCGTCGCTACTTCGAGCGCCAGCGCGAGGCCGCCCGGTCGTCGGGCGCGTCGAAGGCGAGCCAGCGCATGGTCGCGGACCCCAAAGTGAGAGAAGCGATGCGGAAGGCGGAGTCGTTCGACGGGCTCCACCCGAAGTTCTCGAAGGCCCGCATCCTCCTTGCGGAGACGCTCGGGATCAACGAGGGCGAGCGCGCTATCTTGTTCACCGAGTCCCGGGACACCGCCGAGGCGCTCGTGGAGTTCCTCTCCGCCAGCTTCGACGTACGCAAGTTCGTCGGACAGGGCGACAAGGACGGCTCCGACGGGATGAGCCAGAAACAGCAACAGGAGACGCTCGACGAGTTCAAGATGGGCGAGTTCGAAGTACTCGTCTCCACCTCGGTCGCGGAGGAGGGCCTCGACGTGCCCGAGGTCGACCTCGTCTGCTTCTACGAGCCGGTCCCCACTGCGATCCGCTCGATCCAGCGCAAGGGGCGGACGGGCCGGCAGGCCGAGGGAAAGGTCGTCGTCCTGATGGCCGAGGACACCCGCGACGAGGCGTTCTTCTGGATCTCACGGCGCCGCGAAAAGAAGATGGCCAGCCAGCTCGCCGAGCTGAAGGAGGCCACCGACGACATCGAGGAGTCAGTCGGCGACGAGGGACAGGCGGGCCTCGACGCGTTCGCCGGCGGGTCCGCGAGCGAGGGCGACTCTGGCGAAGGCGGCTCGGGCGATGACCAGGGTGAGGCTGAGGGCGAAGTCGGTGGTGACGATGAAGGCGAGATCGGCGGTGACGACGAGGGCGACGCCGGCCTCACCGACTTCGCTGCGGAAGCGCGGGAGGGAGAAGACGACGTGGACGACGTGGAGGCCGAGGCTGACGGAGAGACGGAGGTCGAGGCAGAGACGGACGCAGGCGACGACGGCGTCGTCGCCACCGCCGGCGTCGACGAGGGCGTCGAGGTCGTCGTCGACCAGCGCGAGCTCGACTCCTCGATCGCGAAGGACCTCTCGACGCGCGACGGCCTCGTCACCCGGCTGGAGACGCTCGCGGTCGGCGACTACGTCCTCTCGGACCGCGTCGCGGTCGAGCGCAAGTCGGCGGCCGACTTCGTCGACTCGATGCTCGATTCCGACCGGTCGATGTTCGAGCAGGTGGGCGAGCTCTCGCGGGCGTACGCTCGCCCCGTCATGGTCGTCGAAGGGACGAACCTCTACGGCCAGCGCGATATCGACCCGAACGCGATCCGCGGCGCGCTCGCGTCGCTCGCGGTCGACTTCGACGTGAGCGTCCTCCGCACCGAGGGCGAGGAGGACACCACCGAGCTGCTCGCGACGATCGCCAAGCGGGAGCAGGAGACGCGCGACCGCGAGGTGAGCGTCCACGGCGAGAAGACGACGAAGACCCGCGCGGAACAGCAGGAGTACGTCGTCTCCTCGATCGCCGACATCGGGCCCGTGACGGCGCGGACGCTGCTGGAACACTTCGGCACCGTCGAGGCCGTGATGACCGCGCCCGAAGACGACTTACTGGACGTCGACGGCGTCGGCCCGGTGACCGCGGAGCGCATCCGCGAGGTCGTCGGGACCGAGTACGAGTGAGGCCGGACCGGCCGCGGAGTTAGTCGAACCCGCTCACCAGCGTCACCACCCACTGCCCGAGGTCGTACTCCGACCGGACCTCCACGCGCGTCACCCATTTCACCCACTGGAAACCCCGGCGGTCGGGCGCGACCAGTCGGGCGGGCGCGCCGTGGCCGTGGCTCAGCCGCTCTCCGCCCACGTGCGTCGCGAGCAGCGCGTCCTCGGCCTCGTCGAGGGGGAGACTCCAGCGGTAGCCGGTGACGGACGTGAACCGGACGTAGGCCGCGTCGTCGTCGATATCTCCGGCCGCGTCGAGCAGGTCGCCGACGCGGATCCCGCCCCACTCCTGGACCGTGTACCAGCCGCTCGTACAGTCGAGCAGCGCCTCCGTCTCGTGACCCGCCGCCAGCTCGTCGGCGGTCAGTTCGACGGCGTCGCTCACGAGGCCGTCGACCGCCAGCCGGTACGCGTCGCGGTCGATCGGGTCGGGGTCGTCGGCGACCCACGAGGTGATCGGGAAGGCGCCGTTTCCGTCGCCCTCGCGGGGCTGCGAGCCGGTGAACCGCCGGTCTGCCCCGGCCGTGTCGAGCGCGTCGTTGATCCCCTGCTGGAGGCGGTAGGTCGTGCCGCCGGCCGCGAGCAGCGCGAAGTAGGTGACTGCGGTCCGACGGCGCTCGAAGTCGACGCGCCGAGGCGGGCGGAACCGGGTGGCGGCGTGCGCGGCCACGAGCGGGACGAGCGCGAGCCCGAACCCGACGTGAACGGAGAGGAGCGTCCAGTAGGAGAGCCGCACGTCGAGGCCGAACACCCACATGGTGCCGGTCGCGAGCGCGCCGACCGCGGCGACGAGCGTCAGGACGGAGAGCGCGGTCGACCGCCGCCACAGGTTCGGGTCGGTGAGCCGACGGCGGACGCGGGCGAGCTTCCACCCCAGCAGCGCGACGATGCCAACGCCGAGCGCGCGGTGGAACCAGAACAGCGGCCACCCTTCCGGGACGCCGACGGTGAAGGAGACCAGCCCGGTGGCCGCCTCGGCGACGACGAACGCGAACAGCGACCAGTCGACCGCGCGCGGCGGCGGCTCCAAGCGGTCGAGCGCGGTTCGGAGTCGGTCCGTCGCGGCCATCTACGCGTGCTACGTGCTAGCGAGACAAAAGGATACAGCCCGCGGAGAATCGCCGTGCTCGCTACAGCTCGTACACCTCGCCGTCGACCGCGAGTGGCTCCTCGAACGCCTCGTCGGCGGGGTAGTAGTGGGCGAGGTGGACGAGCCGCGTCCGGTCGGGGTCGAGCTCGTCCGCGAGCGCGAGCGCCCCCTCCCGGGTCATGTGCTTCGTGCCGAACGTGCGGGCGACGCCGTCCGGCCCCTCGTGTCGGCCGCCGATCGGGTGGTGTTCACAGAGCGAGGCGGGGACGATGGCGTCGGCGAGGAGGAGGTCCGCGCCGGCGAGCGCCTCGCGGGAGCGTTCGGGAACGTCGTAGCTGGTGTCGCCCGTGAGCGAGAGTTTCGCGCCGGTCACCGGATCTCGGACGACGACCCCGTAACAGACGAGCGGCGGGTGGTCGACCGGGACGAACCGCACCTCGAAGCCGCAGGTCTCGAAGGGCTCGAAGGGGTCGCGGGCGTGGACGCCGATCCGGTCTTCGAGGTAGTCGTACTTGTCTCGGATCGTCTCCGCGACGCTCTCGTCGGTCGCTGAGTCGGTCTCCGCGGGCGCGTGGACCGGCAGCCCGTCGACGAGCCGGTAGACGTTCCCCAGCCCGTCGAGGTGGTCGAAGTGGATGTGCGTCACGAGGCCGGCGTCCGGCAGCGGGACGTCGGCCGCGAGGAACTGCTGTCTGAAGTCGGGGCTGAAGTCGACGAGCAGCGACTCGCCGGTCCGCTCGTTGGCGACGTGGACGGAGAAGCGCGACCGCGACACCCCGCGCTCGCGAGCCGTCTCGCAGGTGTCACAGTCGCAGCCGACCGTCGGCGTCCCCGTCGTGTCGCCCGTCCCGAGCAGGGTGACGCGCATGGAACGTGGTGTGCGGGCCATGGCCTTAGCGTCCGCGGTCGGACGGGGGTCCGTAGGGGTCAGAGTCACACCCGGACGTATAACTCCGAGCCGGCCCGAGCCGCTCGCATGCACACAAGTCGCAGCCTCACCCTCGCGCGGCTCCCGTCGGGCGTGCCGATCCGGACGACCGTCCACGCCTACGGCGAGGGGGAAATCGTCCACGGAGACGGCGGGCCAGAGCTCGACGCGCCCGGGGACGCGCCCGTGGTGTACGCGCAGGCGGCTCAGCACGGTCGGGAGGTGAACGGGACCGCGGTGCTCCGGCGGCTCCACGACCGGCTCGTCGGCGACGGCGCCGAGGGCGCGTCCGGAGCCGAAACCGGAGCCGAGGGCGGGCCGTCGGCCGCCGACCTCGACGGCACGCTGGTGACGGTGCCGGTCGCCGACCCGCTCACCTTCGACCGGGTCTCGTACACGACGCCGGAGTCGCTCGACTCGCGCCAGCCGAACATGAACCGATGCTGGCCCGGCGACCCGGAGGGGTCGCTCCACGACCGGATGGCCGCCCGGCTCTGGGCGTTCGCGGGCGAGGCGGACGCGATCGTCGACCTCCACACCGGGTCGCCGTCGATGGCGACCCACGCGGTGTACATGCGCGGTGACGACGCCTGCCGCGGGCTCGCGGAGGCGTTCGGCACCGACCTGCTGCTCGCGGAGGCGGCCGGAGACGACGCGGACACGGAGTGGGACGAGCGCGGGTTCGCCGGGAAGCTCCGGGTCGCGGCCACCCGCGAAGGGATCCCGACGATCACGCCCGAGCTCGCCCACAGCCGGGAGGTCGTCCCGGCGGCGGTCGAGACCGGCGTGGCCGGGATGATCGGCGCGCTGCGACACGAGGGGCTGCTCGACGGCGAGCCCGAGCCGTGGGACGGCGTCGTCGCGCGCAACCACCTCGGGCGGGTGACCGCCGGCGACTCCGGGCTGTTCGTCCCCGAGCCAGACCTCGCCGTCGGGGACCGGGTGACCGAGGGCGACCGCGTCGGCGAGGTGTTCGACCCGACGACGTTCGAGACGCATCAGGTCGCGCGCGCCGACCGCGGCGGGATCGCGTACTCGGTCGCCCGCGAGGCAACGGTCACCGCGGGCGCGACGCTTGTCGGCGTCGCGGAGCGGATCGACGTGGAGTGAGAGAGCGGAAACCGACTGCGGCGCGAGGCTACGGCCGCCGGACGCGGATCTGCCCGTCGGCGGCGACCGTGACGAACAGCCGGTTGCGGACTTCGCGGCCGTGGACCGCGTCGCCCGCGCGGTCGCCGATCGCCTTCATCAGCTCCGGGGCGGTCTGGTTCACCTTGACGCCCGCCTCGTCGCAGGCGTCGTACACCCGCTTCGGCGCGTCGTAGAGGTCGGTTCCCGCCTCGATCTCGACGCGGACCGGCGAGGACAGCGCCTCCGCGAACGCGACCGTCTCGCGGGCGCGCTCGACGTTGTCGCGGGCGCTCGCCTCGACGCTGGAGACGTTCGCGCGCGAGGTGCCGAGTCGGTCGGCGATGTCCGACTGTCGGAGCCCGCGCTCGCGGAGCGCTAACACCTCCGCCTGCCGGCGCGTGAGCACGCTCTCGTCGGCGTCGAACCCAGCCCCCTCCAGGATCGAGTCGGCGTCGACATCGACCGGCTCCGGCTGCTCGTCGTCTGCCACCATGTGGTCATCGACGGGCCGGTCGCTCAAAAAACGGCGGTTTCAGGCGACGGGCGTCGCGGGAGTCGGGCGGCGGAGAATCGCGCGACGGATCGACGGCGTCCGGACTGTCCGTGGGGCGGGGCTCCCCCGAGACGCCGTCACTTGCCCCAGAAGTTCTCGCGGCTGCCGAGCCGTTCGCGGTCCGGGCGGTCGCGGCGACTGCGACCCTCGTCGTCCTCGCTCTCCGCCTCGTCGTTCCCCTCGGCGTCCGCGTCGTCGTCGGACTCCTCGGCGTCCGGGTCGTCGGGGAGGCGCTCGACGACTTCCTGCGCCGTCGCGTGGCTGGACTTCACGCGGTGGATCTTGACCTCGGCGCGCGCCGGGGGGAGGAGCCCGTCGACGAGGACGATGAACCCGTCGTCGGTGCGGCCGACGCCAGCACCGCTCTCGTGGATGTCGTCGACCTCGACGACGACCGCCTCGCCGGGCTGGACCGGCTGCTGTTTCAGCTCGTAGATCGGCATGTCGTAGTGGTTACACCACTCCGCGCCGCCTTTGTTGCCGTAGTGTTGACACCCCATCCCCTGGATCCGTTCGTCGAAGCTGGGGCAGTCGTCGGCGAGTGGACAGTCCGCCATACCGTAGGGGAGACCGGCCGCTGTTGTAAACGTTTTCGACTCTCAGACCGAAGTTCGCGAAAAACGTCGCCTCACGCGGGCGAGCGGCGGCTGTTTTGGTGGGGTCCGACGACCCAGAGCGGCGGCGGCAGCGACGCTTAGCGGCGCGGGCGGCGGCCTCAGAGAAACTCGCGGACCTCGGAGTACCACATGTCGTGGTGGTCGACGGCGTCGAGCGCGTCCGCGACGTCGACCGCGATGGCGTGCCAGCAGCGCTCGTCGGGGTCGTCGGCGTCGAGGTTGTACGTCGCGTCCGCGCAGGTACACTCCCCGTCTTCGACCACGTACTCGTCCTCGTGGCCGACGACGACGGTGAAATCGCGGTACCGCTTCACGCGCCCCTCGCCGACGGCCTCGATCGCGCGCTGGCCGCGGTCGCCGTGGGCCTCGACGAGGGCCGCGGCGATCGGGCCGGTCAGCTCGCCGGCCTCGGCGATCGCCGACCGCCAGTCGTCGACCGGTTCCATACCCCCTCGTTCTCGGGCGTTCGGTTAAACAGCGTCGGTCAGATCGGCCCGACCGACGTCGCGGTCCCCCGCTCCGACTCGGGTGCGGCCCTACGCGGCCGCGTCGAACTCGAACCGCGCGCCGCCGTCGCTCCCCTCCGTCACGGCGACCGTCCAGCCGTGCGCCTCCGCGATGTCGGCCACGATAGAGAGCCCGAAGCCGGTCCCTCCGTCGCTGGACGTAACGCCGTGACGGAGCACCTCGTCGCGTCGATCCGGCGGGATCCCGCTCCCGTCGTCCTCCACGTAGAAGCCCCCGTCAGCGTCAAGCCGCCCGACGGTCACCGAGACGGTCGACCCGCCGTGTTCGACTGCGTTCCGGAAGAGGTTCTCGAAGAGCTGCGTCAGGCGCCCCGGATCGCCGGTGACCGTCGGGACGGCGTCCGCGACCGCGAGCGCCGCCTCGTCCGTGTCGACGTACCCCCACGCCTCCGTCGTCACGGTCCCGAGGTCCACAGTCTCGGCGTCCTCGACCGCGGTCTCGCCGCGAGCCAGCGCGAGCAGGTCGTCAATGAGCCGCTCGGTCCGGTCGTGCGCCGACTGTACCCGGTCGAAGTGGTCCGGGTCGCCCGTCTCCGCCGCGATTTCGAGGAACCCCTGCGCGACGGTGATCGGGTTCCTGAGGTCGTGGGCGACGACGCTCGCGAACTCGTCGAGCCGCTCGTTCTGTCGCTGGAGCTCCGCCTCACGGCTCGCCCGCGCGAAGGCCGCCTCGACGGTCGCGCCGAGGATCCGGAACAGGTCGACGTCGGTCTCGGAGAACTCGCGGGGCGACGTCGACCCGGTGATCATGACGCCGTACTCGCCCAGCGGGACGATGACCACGCTCTGGATCGCCGTGTCGGGGTCGTATCGGCGGTCCGCGTCGCCGAGGTCGTCGTACACCCGCGTCTCCCCCGACTCGAACGCGTCCCACGCGAGCCCCTCGCCGCGGTCTAACCGAGGCGCCGCTCCGAACAGGTCCGTCGTCGCCGGCGTTTCGCTGATCGGGACGAGCGCGTCCGCCCGCTCGTCGTGCTCCCACGCCGCGGTGACGTCGAGGCCGAGCACGTCGGCCGCGGCGTCGACGGCGACGGAGCCGATCCCCCCGGCGGACTCGGCGCTGCTGAGCCGCTGAGCGGTCTCCTGGAGCGCCCGGAGCCGGCCCTCCAGCTGCTTCTGGTCGGAGATGTCCTCGACGACGGCGAGCGTGCCCGTGACCTCGGCGTCGGGATCCGTTATCGGGGCGATAGACAGGAGGAGATCCAGCTCCGCCCCGGCCCTCGTCTCTAGCCGTACCTCCTCGGCGCGGACCCGCTCGCCGCGGAGCGCCCGCCGCCGGTGCGCGGCGAACTCGTCCCACCGCTCCGCCGAGACGAGCGGGTTCTCCTCGCCGCGCACCTCCTCGTGGGACCAGCCGAACATGGTCTCGGCCTCCTCGTTCCAGCGGACGACGCTCCCGTCGGCGTCGACTTCCATGACGGTGAGCGGGGTCGCCTCGATGAGCGACTCCAGTCGCTGGTTCGTCGCCTCGAGCTCCCGCTCCCGTTCGACCCGCTCGGCCACGTTCCGGGCGATACCCACGAGCCGGACCGTCTCGCCGTCGACGATCACCGGTGCGAGGCTAGTCTCCCAAAAGCGGCCGTCGGCGACGGTCTCGAGCTCCTCGCTGTACGATATCGGCTCGCCCTCGGCGACGCAGCGGGCGTAGTTGGCCGCGAGTTCGGCCCCCTGCTCCTCCCCGAACACCGCCCGCGGCGTCTCACCCCGGACGTCCGCGGTCGTGAGCCCGGTCTGTGACTCGTAGCCGGGGCTGAGTCGGGCGAACTCGAACGACGGCTCGTCGCCGGCGGCGTCGACGTCAAGCAGGAATATCGCGTCGCCGGACGTCTCCAGCAGCGCCGCGTACTCCTCCGCGAGTGCCTGGTGTTCGCGCCGCTTCGCCTCCCGCTCCGTCACGTCTTGGAACACGCCGCGAAGCGCCGCGTCGCCCCGCCGCGCGTCCTCGACGTACTCCCCCCACGCTCGGACGTCGCGCACCTCGCCGTCCGCCCGCTCGATCCGGAGGTCGAGGTCGTACCGCTCCCCGTCCTCGACCGCGGCCTCGACCGCGTCGGTGATCGTCGCGCGGTCGTCCGGGTGGTAAAACTCGACCGCGTTGTCGATCGACGGCTCGTACCCCGCGTCGACGCCGTGGATCCGGCGCGTCCCGTCCGACCACGTGAGCTCCTCTTGCGACGGGAAGTACTCCCAGACGCCGATGTCCGCGATGTCCTGGACGCGGTCGAAGAGGAACTCCTGTCGCTCCAGTTCGGCGCGGTCTCGCGCCCGGGAGAGCTCGGCGCTCACGAGCTCGGCCAACAGCTCGACGAACGTCCGTTCGAGCGCTCCGAACGGGGCAACCCGCGTCGTCGGGCTCGAGAAGTTGACCGTCCCGTAGCGGGCGTCGTCGACGACGAGCGGCACGCCGATGTACGACTCGAGCTCGAGGTCGCGGTACGCGGGATGCGTCTCCTTCCCGTCGCTGACCGCGTCGGCGAACGAGCAGACGGAGTCGGTCTCGACCACTTCCGCGCAGTACGTCGTTTCGAGGTCGAACCGATCGCCGGCCTCGAGGTCGGCGTCCGGCGCGTGAACCGCTTCGACCGTGTAGTCGTCGTCGCGGATCCGCGAGACGATGCCGATCTCGAGCCCGAGCGTCCGGCAGCCGACACGGAGGAGGTCCCGGAGGCGAGCCGTGGCTGAGATGTCGGTTTTCCCCATGACGGTCTGGAGCTCTCGGAGCGCGTCTCGCTCCCGTTCCAGCTGGCGTTTCGCCCCGCTCTGTTCGGTCACGTCGCGGGCGACGACGAGCACCTGGTTGGTCGATCGGCGCTGGAACGGCGTCAGTCGAATGTCGAACGTCCGCTGGCCGCCTCCGACGGCGACGTCCATCTGGAGGTCTGCGTCGTAGAACCCGGAGGTCCCGCCGTCGCTCTCCATCTCGTCGAGCGTCAGGTCGACGGTCTCGGAGAACGCGCGAGCGTCCGATTCGCCGACGCGGTCGCCGACGAGGTCGGAGAGCCGCTCCCCCGTGAGGTCCGCCGACCGATCGTCCGACAGCAGTCGGCCCGCGGCCGCGTTCGCGAAGACGACGGACCGGTCCTCGTCGACGACCGTCACCGCGTCGTGGACGTTCTCCAGTACCGCTTCGCTGCGCTCCAGCTCCAGTTCGCGTTCCCGGTCGTCAGTGATCTCCCGCGAGAAGACGGTGAGCCCGTCCTCGTCCGGGAACGCCCGCACCTCGACCCAGTAGTCGAACGGCTCGCCGAGCCGCTGCTCGAACGACGCCGGTTCCCCGGTGGCCATCGCCGTGCGATACCGCTCTTCGAGTTCCGTCCCCACTATCGACGGGAACGCCTCCCAGATCGTGTTCCCGACGATGCGCTCCGGGTCGCGGTCGACCCGCTCGGCCATCGTGTCGTTCATGTACTCCACCCGCCAGTCGTCGTCGACCGCGTAGATCGCGTCGGTGGCGCGTTCGAGCGTCCGCTGGAAGCGGTCCGACAACCGCTCGGCGGCCGCCTGCTTGCGCACCGCGTCGACGAGCGTCCGGATCTGCCCGGCGAGCAGTTCGAAGCTGTCCTGGGTCCCGTGGATCGGGATGTAGTCCGACACGCCGGCCTGGGTCGCCTCGCTGGCGATCCGTTCGCTGCCCCTCCCGGTGAAGAGGACCGTCGGCAGGTCAGGGCGCTCGGTTTCGACTCGCGAGACGAGGTCGATCCCGGTCCCCTCCGGCAGCGAGTACGAGGTGACGAGGCAGTCGGCGGAGCCCTCGATCGCCCGATCGAGGGCGGCCCGCGCGTCGCCGACGGTCGTCACCGTGACTCGCGGGGCGATCCGTTCGAGTTTCGCCCGGGCGAGTTCGGCGAAGTCGGCGTCGCCGTTCACGTACAGCACGTGAATCCGCTCCGGGTGTTCGTCGCTCGGGTGTTCCATTACGGACTCTCGGCGACGCGGTCGTATCAATCATTCCCGCCGATTATTTCCAGTGATAGAGCCACCGAGAGTGCCGTGAGGGACGGGTTCGTCACCGAGGAAACGCGCGAAGCGACTCGCGGGGACAGGAGTCCGACTACTCCAACACGATCAGCACGTCGCCCATGTCGACGCTGTCGCCCTCCGCGACGTGGACCCCCGCGACGGTGCCGCCGCGCTCGGCGACCACGTCGTTCTCCATCTTCATCGCCTCGAGGACGCAGACCACGTCGCCGGCGGCGACCTCGTCGCCCTCCGCGACGTCGACCGAGAGGATCGTCCCCTGCATCTCCGCCTCGATCGCCTCGCCGCCCTCCGCGACGTCGACGTCGCCCTCGTCGCCGCCGTCGTCGGATTTCGCTTGCGGCGGGCGTTGCTGGCCGCTCCCACCGCTCCCACCGCCTTCCGGGACCGGGATCGCGGGCGCGCCGCGCTCCTCTAACTCGACGTCGAAGCGCTTGCCGTTCACCTCGACGGTGAATTCGCGTTCGGTCACCTCCTCGTCGTCGTCCGCGGCGCCGACCGTCTCGGAGCCCCAGCGCTCCTGCGCCTCGGCGACCAGCTCCCGGTCGAGCTCCTCGTCGAGGTACTTCGTCGTGTGCGTCCCGTCGACGAAGCGCTCGTCGTCGAGCATGAGCCGGTGGAACGGGACGATGGTGACGACGCCGTCGATGTCGTACTCCGCGAGCGCGCGCTTCGAGCGGGCGAGACAGGTCTCGCGGTCGCCGGCCCGTACGATCAGCTTCGCGATCATCGAGTCGTAGTCCGTGACGAGCTCGTCGCCCTGCCGGAGCGCGTCGTCGACGCGGACGCCGATCCCGCCCGGCGGGTCGTACGTGTCCAGCGACCCCTCGTTGGCGGGCTGGAAGTCGTCCGCGGCGTTCTCGGCGTTGATCCGGAACTCGATCGCGTGGCCCTCCAGCTCGACGTCGTCCTGCGAGACGGAGAGCCCCTCGCCGCTGGCGACCCGGAGCTGCTCTTTGACGATGTCGATCCCGGTCAGCTCCTCGGTGACGGTGTGTTCGACCTGAATCCGAGTGTTGACCTCGAGGAAGTAGAATGGGGTGTCGGGCCCGAGCGGCTCCGACGGGTCGCGGTCGGGGTCCTCCTCGACGAGGAACTCGACGGTGCCGGCGTTGGTGTAGTCGGCGGCGGCGACGCCCCGGCGGGCGGCCTCGCCGATCTTCTCGCGCAGCTCGTCGGAGAGCGCGGGGGAGGGCCCCTCCTCGATCACCTTCTGGTGGCGGCGCTGGAGCGAGCAGTCGCGCTCGCCGAGGTGGACCACGTCGGACGTGTCGGCGGGGCCCTCGCCGTCGTCGCCCTCGTCGGCGACGATCTGGACCTCGACGTGGCGGGGGGTCTGGAGGTAGCGTTCGAGGTACACCGAGTCGTTCGAGAAGTACGCCTCGCCCTCGCGTTTGGCGGATTCGAGCGCCTCCTCGGCCTCGTCGGCGCTCTCGACGACCTTCATCCCGCGGCCGCCGCCGCCGCCCTCCGCTTTGATCGCGACGGGGTAGCCGTACTCGTCGCCGAACGCCGTGACGGCCTCCACGTCGGTGACTGGCTCCGTCGTCCCGGGGACGATCGGCACGTCCGCGTCGTCCATCACGCGGCGCGCGTGCGTCTTCTCGCCGAGCCGCTCCATCGCGTCGCTCGCGGGACCGATCCACGTGATCCCGTCGGCGGCCTCGACGCGGGCGGCGAACTCGGCGTTCTCAGCGAGGAAGCCGTATCCGGGGTGGATCGCGTCGGCGCTGGCGGACCGCGCCGCGTCGACGACCGCCTCGCCGTCGAGGTACGAGTCGGCCGCGCGGGCGGGCCCGACGTTGTACGCCTCGTCCGCGTACCGGACGTGGCCGCCGTGCTTGTCGGCGTCGCTGTAGACGGCGACGGTGTCGACGCCGAGCTCTTCACAGGCGCGCATCACGCGGACCGCGATCTCGCCGCGGTTCGCCACGAGAACCTTATCGAACATTCCTGTCGGTTCTTCCACGAACTGCTACCAAACTCTGTCGGTCCGTGCCGAGGCGGTTAAGGGGGCGGCGGGCGCCACGGTGAGGTATGCTTGACGCCGGGAACCCATACATGCTGCCGTCGGTCCTCGTCGGCGCCGCCGTCTACCTCGGACTCACGGTAGCGACCGACGCGTCGCTGTTGGTCCGAGTCGGCGCGCTCCTCGCCTTCGTGGTCGTCGTTCCGATGGTCCTCAACCGGCTGTTCGGAGACCGGGGTGGGGCGCCGACCTCCGGCGGCGACGAGCTCGGAGAGGAGTGACCGACCCCGAGAGAGACTACCACAGGTATATATGTCAGTGGACCGATCTACGAACGCGCCCTGAGTCAGGGCCGGGTCGACGGCGCGACGGGTCGACGGCGCGCCGTCGGGGGAATGTACGCGGCCGGACGCCACCGCGTCCGGCGACGCTATTCGACGTGTCGAGTGTCCGACCAGCGACGGCGCGAGCGACCGTCTGAACTCGACCGTCACAGAGCGAAGGGAAGTGGGTCTGGCGAGAAGTCGGGATCGGTCGCCTCCGCCGAGAGGATCAGAACCGGTCGCTCCGACCGGCCGCGGTCCACGGGTCGGTCGGCGCGTCGACGGGGACGCGCACCCGGCGGCGGTGGAGCCGGTCGATCCGGGCGGCGAAGCCCCAGCGGTCCTCGTCGCGGTCGTCGTCCGCGTCGCTCGCGGCGGCCGCCGCGGCGAGTTCGCCGTCCCGGAGGTGCGCGGCGACCGCGGCGGCGATCGCGGCCGCCTCGTCGTCGCGAGCGTCGTCGGGGATCGAGAGGCCGGCGAGCGCGGGCGCCGGATCTGTCGTCGGAGCCTCGTCGGTCGCACCCTCGCCCGCCGACCCCTCGCGGCCCGGTTCGTGGTCGGTCGCCATCAGATCGGGATGTTGCCGTGCTTCTTTGCGGGCTGGTCCGAGCGCTTCCCCTTCAGCATCTTCAGGTCCTCAATCAGGCGGGCGCGCGTCTCGGTCGGTTCGATCACGTCGTCGACGAAGCCGCGGTCGGCGGCGGTGTAGGGGTTCGCGAACTCCTCGCGGTACTCGTCGATGAGCTCCTGTCTGCGCGCGTCAGGGTCGTCGGCCTCGGCCAGCTCCTCGCGGTAGAGGACGTTGACCGCGCCCTTCGGACCCATCACCGCGATCTCGGCGGTGGGCCACGCGTAGTTGACGTCGCCGCCGATGTGCTTCGACGACATCACGCAGTAGGCCCCGCCGTACGCCTTCCGGGTGATGACGGTGAGCAGCGGGACGGTCGCCTCGGAGAAGGCGTACAGCAGCTTCGCGCCGTGGCGGATGATCCCGTTGTGTTCCTGATCCGTGCCGGGCATGAACCCGGGCACGTCCTCGAAGGTGACGATGGGGATGTTGAACGCGTCGCAGAAGCGGACGAACCGCGCGCCCTTCTGGCTCGACTCGATGTCGAGGGTGCCGGCGTTCACGCGGGGGTTGTTCGCGACGACGCCGACGGAGTGGCCGTCGAGCCGGGCGAAGCCGACCACGATGTTCTTCGCGAAGTTCTCCTGAACCTCGAAGAAGGAGTCCTCGTCGGTGACGCTCTCGATCACGTCTTTCATGTCGTACGGCTTCCGGGGGGCGTCGGGGACGATCTCGGCGAGCGCGTCGTCCGCGCGCTCCGGGTCGTCCCACGGCTCGACGCGCGGCGGGTCCTCCACGTTGTTCGCCGGGAGGTACGACAGCAGCCGCGCGATGTTGTCCAGCGCCTCCTCTTCGCTCTCCTCGGCGAAGTGCGCCACGCCGGATGTCGACGAGTGGGTCACTGCGCCGCCCAGCTCCTCGAAGCTCACCTCCTCGCCGGTGACCGTCTCGATGACGTCCGGCCCGGTGATGAACATGTGCGACGTGTCTTTCACCATGAAGGTGAAGTCTGTGATCGCCGGAGAGTACACCGCACCGCCGGCGCACGGCCCCATGATCGCCGAGATCTGAGGGATCACGCCCGAGGCCTCCGTGTTGCGCCGGAAGATCTCGGCGAAGCCGCCGAGCGAGGCGACCCCCTCCTGAATGCGGGCGCCCGCGGAGTCGTTGAGGCCGACGACCGGCGCGCCCACGTCCATCGCCTTGTCCATCACCTTACACACCTTCTCGGCGAACACCTCGCCGAGGGACCCGCCGAAGACGGTGAAGTCGTGCGCGAAGACGAACGTCTTCCGGCCGTTCACCTCGCCGTAGCCGGTCACCACGCCGTCGCCCGGGATCTGCTTCTCCTCCATCCCGAAGGTGTGGTTGCGGTGGGTGCGGAACCGGTCGAACTCGTGGAACGTGCCGTCATCGAGGAAGTAGTCGATCCGCTCGCGAGCGGTCATCTTCCCCTTGTCGTGTTGCGACTGGATCCGGTCTTCGCCGCCGCCCTTGGCCGCCCGCTCGCGGCGCTTCCGGAGGTCGTCGATGCGGTCGTCCATCGTCACGGCGGACCACCCTGCGTCATTACTTCATGGGTCGAAGAGCGCCGTCAAAAGGGTTCCCCTATCCGACGTTTTGGCGTTCGACGCCCGTCGAATCCGAGTCCTGCGGCCCGGCGAAGCGGGCGCGACCGCGTGACCGCCAGCGAGCGGCCCTGCCTCCGGTTCACACGGCGACCGGCGGTTCGACGCTTTTAAACCTCCGATGAACCACTCTCCGATGAGACAGGCTTCGCCTGTTTCACTGACCCGTAGGAGCGACCTGCGTACTACGGAGGTGAAAATGGCAGACACAATACAAGAGGCCGTAACCCTCGCACTCGACGATGCGCCCGAGCGGAACTTCCGCGAGACCGTGGACATCGCGATCAACCTGCGAGACCTCGACCTCAACGATCCGTCGAACCGTATCGACGAGTCCGTCGTGCTGCCGGCTGGAACGGGGCAGGAGACACAGATCGTCGTCTTCGCGGAGGGCGAAACCGCCGTCCGCGCAGAGGAGGTCGCTGACGAAGTGCTGGACAGCGACGACCTCGAAGACTTAGGAGACGACGACGACCGCGCAAAGGACCTCGCCGGCGAGACCGACTTCTTCGTCGCGGAGGCCAACCTGATGCAGGACATCGGTCGGTACCTCGGTACCGTCCTCGGTCCGCGCGGGAAGATGCCTACCCCACTGCAGCCGGACGACGACGTCGTCGACACAGTCAACCGGATGAAGAACACGGTACAGCTCCGGTCGCGCGACCGGCGCACGTTCCACACCCGCGTGGGCGCCGAAGACATGGGCGCCGACGCGATCTCGGACAACATCGACGTCATCATCCGGCGACTCGAAGCAGACCTCGAGAAGGGCCCGCTCAACATCGACGGGATCTACGTGAAGACCACGATGGGTCCCGCGAAGGAGGTGCCCGTATGAGCTCGGTCCGCAAGACCGAGACGATCCCCGAGTGGAAACGGGAGGAAGTCGACGAGCTCGTCGAGTTCATCGACTCCTACCAGTCCGTCGGGATCGTCGGCGTGGCCGGCATCCCGAGCCGGCAGCTCCAGGCCATGCGCCGGGAGCTCCACGGCTCGGCCGCCGTCCGCATGAGCCGCAACACGCTCACGACCCGAGCGCTCGAGGAGGTCGGCGACAGCGTCGAGGCGCTGACGGAGTACGTCAGCGGCCAGGTGGCGCTCATCGGCACCAACGACAACCCGTTCGGCCTCTTCAAGCAGCTCGAAGCCTCGAAGACCCCCGCCCCGATCAACGCGGGCGAGGTGGCCCCCAACGACATCGTGATCCCCGAGGGCGACACCGGCGTCGACCCGGGACCGTTCGTCGGCGAGCTCCAGACGGTCGGCGCGTCCGCCCGAATCATGGACGGCTCGATCAAGGTGACCGAGGACTCGACCGTGCTGGAGGAGGGCGAGGTCGTCGACGACGACCTCGCGAACGTCCTCGTCGAGCTCGGCATCGAGCCCAAGGAGGTCGGTCTCGACCTGCGCGCCGTCTACTCCGAGGGCGTCCTGTTCGAGCCAGAAGAACTCGAACTCGACGTCGACGAGTACGAGGCGGACATCCGGTCCGCCGCGGCCGCCGCGCGAAACCTCTCGGTCAACGCCGCATACCCGACGGCCGCCACCGCCGGCACCCTTCTCGCGAAGGCGTCCGGCGAGGCGAAGTCCGTCGGGCTGTTCGCGGAGATCGAGAGCCCGGACGTCGTGCCCGACCTGATCGGGAAGGCCGACGCCCAGCTGCGCGCGCTTGCGGCGCAGATCGACGACGACGAGGCGCTCCCCGAGGAGCTCCAGGGCGTCGAGGCCGCGCCGGCGGCGGAGCCGGCGACGGACGACGCTGACGACGAGGAGGAACAGGCGGACGACAACACGGAAGACGCCGAGGAGGCCGACGCCGACGACGCCGACGAGGACGACGGCGACGACGGCGGCGACGGTCTCGGCGCGATGTTCGGATAACACGAGGTACACACCAATGGAATACGTTTACGCTGCGCTCATCCTGAACGAGACTGGCGAAGAGATCAACGAAGACAACGTCACCGGCGTGCTGGAAGCCGCCGGCGTCGACGTCGAGGAGTCCCGCGTCAAGGCGCTCGTCGCCGCGCTGGAGGACGTCGACATCGAGGAGGCCATCGAGACGGCCGCCGCGGCCCCGGCCGCCGGCGCGTCCGCCGGTGGCGCCGCCGACGCCGACGCCGCCGACGAGGCGGATGACGACGAGGAGGAAGAGGCCGACGAGGCCGAGGATGCCGACGAGGCCGACGACGACGAAGAGGACGGCGACGGCGGCGAGGGCCTCGGCGAGCTCTTCGGCTAACGCCGGAGCCCACCGACCCCCGACCGCATCGACCGACGCTCGAACGCGATTTTTCCGACCGCCGATATCCGGAGTGATAACGCCGGCCGCGATTTTATGTACGGATCCCGGGTACCGAGAGGCGATGAAGATCGTCGACGGCGACAAGGCGGAGTGCGACCGGTGCGAGTCGGTGTTCCCGCTCGAAGACGTCTCTCTGTTGGAGAAGGACACGAACCGCGACTACGAGCGGGTGCTGTGCGCCGACTGCCTGGAGGTCGTCGGTGTGCCGCGGGGGTACAGCCTGCGGCGGGACATCACCCATCTCGCGCGGTGAGTCGCCAGGCGGGACGCCCATCGAAGTCCTTTTTTAGTGGCGACGGGAAGCCGCAGCCATGGAAATCGACGCGGAACTCCGTCGGCAGATCACCGTCTCGCTGGCGGCGGCCGCGGTGTTCACCGTCGGGTTAGTCGGGATCGGGGTCACCTTCGGCGGGTCGACGGTCCTCCCCGAGGCAGGGGCGATCGCGCTCATCGGGCTGCTGGCCGGATTCGTCCTGCTGATGGCCGGCATCGGGACGTACCTGATGCGCGCGGAAGACGAGCCGTAGCCGGTCCGACCTCGCCGACTCTTTCTCCGCGTCCGGGGCGTCGCGTTCACGCCCCGGTCGTCTCGTCCGGTCGTCGCTCGGCCCGCCAGTCCGTCACCTCGTCGGCGGCCGCCACGCGTTTCTCGTAGTACGAGAGCGGGCCGATCGCGACCTGCATGTGGTCGTCCTCGTTGTGGCAGATCCCGTAGTTCGCGAGCGTCTCGCAGGTCGGCGGAGGGTACTGGGTGCCCCGGTCGTCGGTCAGGAACTTGGTCTGGTAGCGGATCCCCTCGGCGTCGAGGCTCGTGTCGGCACAGAAGGCGACGACCTCGTCGGGCGTCATCCCGATGCCGACGAGGAACGCCATCAGCGCGAACGACTCGGCCGACGAGAGCTTAGTGTCGTCCGCGGCCTTCTCGATCAGGTTGGTCATACACGGCGGGAACAGTTCGCGGTCGACGACATCCGGCGGTTCGGCGTACGTCCGCTCGGAGAGCAGGCCCCGGAGGTCGGCCACACGGGACTCCAGCGCCTCGGCGAGCGGTTCCCCGAGGTCCTCGAACGGGAGTCCCTCGGCGACGCGCTCCTCGACGGCGGCCTCCAGCGCCGCCAGTAGCTCGTCGCGCGTGACGCGCACCGCGCCGTCGGCGAGCGCGCGGTTGACGAGCCGCCACGAGTCCCCCCACTCGGGCGAGGTGAGCCGGAGGTAGGATCCGACGTCGATCCGGTAGTGGTCGGGGTCGCGGCCCGCGGCGTTCCCGGTCGGTCCCCCGGCCGCGCCGCCCCTCGAACCGCCGCTGACGCCGGCGGGGGCGCTACGGCCGGGGCGCACCGCGTCCGCGAGGTCGAACTCGGCGAGCAGGTCGTCGAGCGCAACCGTCGCGGTCGACACCGACCGCAACTCGTCGTCGGTCTCGAGGTCGCGACGAACCCGGTCCATAGCAGTCGCCGCCTCAGCGGCAGCGTACTTCTCGATGGCGGGGTCGGAGTCGAGCAGCGACACGAGGATCCGGGCGATGGGGTACGAGAGGAGTTCGGCCTGTACGTCGTACGCCGACTCGCCGGGAAACGCGTCGCTCTCCGAGGCGACCGTTCCTTCGAGGAGTGCGCGCTCGACGCGCTCGCGGGCGCGCTCGACGGCCGGGGCGTCGGCCGCGACGAGGTCGGGCAGCGACACCCCGGCGGACGCGACCGCCTCGCGGGCGCTCGCGAAGAACGGGTACTTGGCGTCGAGCGCGTCCATGTCGGCCCGAGGTAGTGAGGGCCGGCGAATAAGCGGTGCGGTCCGCGGTCGGTCGAGCGGGATCGGACCGGGCGGGTCGAAGCCCCAGACGGGGCGGGCGGTGCTACTCTTCGGATCCCTCGGCGTCTCCGGGCTCCTCGACGGCCGCGCCCGGCGCGTTCGACTTGACGCTGCGCAGCCCCTGTTTCGCCTTCTGTTTGGAGGCGTACCCCTGTCCCCCGTCGGCGATGACATTGCCGTTGCCGTGCCGGAGCCGCCAGCGGTACTTGTCCGCCTTGTCGCGGAACAGCTCGAAGACGGCGTCGCTGCCCCCCTCGTCTGGCGCCTCCTCGTCGCGCGAGACGTCGACGACGTGCGCACCCGGGGCGTTCCGCTGGACGCTCTCGATCCCCGAGCGGGCGTCGCGCTTGTCGGCGTACCCCTCGCCGCCGTCGGCGATGATGTTCCCGTTGTCGTGTCGGAGCCGCCAGCGGTACTGGTCGGCGCTGTCGGCGTACAGCTCGAACGTGGCCTTGCTCGCGGCCGCGTCGGAGTCGACCGCGGCCTCCTCATCGGGCCACTCCATCTCGACCTCGAGGTGGACCGTCTCGTCGTCGCATTCGAGTTCGACCTCGACGTCGCCGGTGGCGGCCGCGTCGACGGTCACCGTGCCGGCCTCGTCGACCGGCACCGGCTCGCCGCGTCCCAGCGCCCGAGCGATCCGGCGGAGGTACGTGGCCAGCCCCTGTCGGGTCCGCGACCGCTTCGACTCGTGGATGGTGTCATCTGGCATACGCGATAACGGTCACTGCCGCGAAACAAAAGCGTATGCCCGAACTCGGATGTCGGTCGTGCGGTCCGAGGCGACGCCCGATTCGACGCCGTGCGCAACAGCGCCGCGCGAGAGGTCCGGAACCGTTCGACCGCGTCGCGCGAGGGATCTAAGGATCGTCCGGCCGCTCCGCGATGATCGTCTCGCCCGCGCGCACGCCGTCGCCCTCCCTGACGAGGAGGTCGTCGCGCGTCACGTCCGCGGGCAACACGACGTCCGCGCGCGAGCCGAACGAAACGTGTCCGACGCGGTCGCCGCGCTCGACCCGGTCGCCCGCCTCGACCGAGGGGTGGATCCGGCGGGCGAACCAGCCGGCGATGACGAGCAGTTCGTAGTCGCCGAAGTCGATCGCGACCTGCTCATTGCGGTCCGACTCCTTGTCGAACGCGGGGCGGTTCGCGCCGGGGCGGTGGCGGACCTCCGTGACCTCGCCCGCGATCGGCGCGCGGTTGACGTGGACGTCGGTGACGTTCATGAACACGCCGACGCGGAGCCGCGAACCCTCCTCGCGCACGACGGAGACCGTGCCGTCGGCGGGGGAGACGACCGCTTCCTCCGGGTCGGGCGGATCGCGTTCCGGGTCGCGGTGGAACCAGAGGATCCCGACCGCGAGCGCGACGAGCGCGACGCCGACCGGCGAGAGGACAGGCAGCGCGACGGCGCCCGCGAGCGCCGGGACGAGCGCCAAGTCCCACGCGGCGTCGACCACCGGGAACGGGAGGAGCCGCGAGAGCGGCGGCGCGCGGCTCACGGGGGCACCTCCGCGTCCCGCAGTTCGGGCGAGAGCTCGGTCCGCCCCGCGGCCCACGCCGCGAGCAGGTGGACGAGGTGCGTCGTGTCGTCGAGCCCGTCTGTCATGTCGAGGTCGACCTCGCCGGCGAGCGCGTGGAGCCGCGCGAGGTCGTCGCCGCCGAACTCGGAACCGGCGCGGGCGACACGGAGCGTCTCGCGGAGCAGCTCCTGCCCGCTGTACCCCTCGTCGAGGAGGTCGTCGAGCGTCGAGCGCGCGCCCTTCAGGTCGCCGTCGCGGGCGGCGGCGAGCGCCTCGCGGAGCGCGTCGTCGTCGCCGACCTCGCCGAGCGTCTCGTAGGCGGTCGACATGGTGAGCTCGTCGCCCTCCACGGCGGTCGCCTGCGCCGAGAGGATCGCCTCTCGGAGGTCGCCGCCGGCCGCGCTGGCGACGAACTCCAGCCCGTCACCGTCGTAGTCGACGCCCTCGCAGTCGCAGATCGTCTCGAGGACGTCGATCGTCTCGTCGGTCGTCGGGGAGCGCACGCGGACCGCGAAGCAGCGCGACCGGATCGGGGCGATGAGCTTCGAGGGCTGGCGGGTCGCGATCACGAACTGCGTGGTCCGATGGTGCTTCTCCATCACGCGGCGCAGCGCCTGCTGGAAGTCCTCGCGGATCGCCTCCGCGTTGTCCAACAGGACCGTCTTGTACTCGCCGGACATCGGCGCGTACGACGCGGACTCCTTCAGCACGCGGTTTATCATGTCGCGTTTCGCCATGCTGCTCCGCCCCGCGAGGAAACCCTCGAACCGCGGGTCGGTGCGGATCTCTTTTTTCGTCCGGCCGAAGAAGTCGGCGACGTTGATCTCGATCAGGTCGGCGTCCGGGTCGGCGTGCGACGCGTCGGCGAGCGCGCGCGCGGCCGCCGTCTTCCCGACCCCCGGCGGCCCCTGAACGACAAGGTTCATCGGCTCGTCGACGGCCCGGCGCAGGCGGTCGCGGGCCTCGTTTTGCCGGATCTCGTCGAGATCTGGCGCGTGCGTGTCTATCCACAGCGGTCCCTGCATTACCGTCACCTCCGGGCCGCCCGGTCAAGAATCGGTCGGTCGCGGCGCCCCCAGCGGCGTGCGTTCGGCGGCCGACAGCGCGGCCTACCGTCGCCTCGCGCGCTCGACGGCGCGACCCAGGAGGTACGCGGCCACGAGGAGGCCGTACGCGAGGACGAGGGTCCCAGCGAGGGGGCCGAGACGCGACAGGGTGAACAGCGCGCCGCCGACTCCAACGGTGACCACGAGCGCGGTGAAGCCGAGCGTCCAGCCGAAGAAATACGCCGCGTGTCCGGCGACCGGGCGGACGGCATCCGGGGAGAACGCTCCGCGGAGCGACCCCTCGCGCCCGTACACGGTCAACGCGATCGGCGCGAGATACGTGCCGAGGATGCCGAGGAAGAGGACGGCCGTCGAGCCGGCGAGGATCCGACCGACAGGCGCGTTCGCGCCGGGTTCCAGCGAGACGACCCCGTAGAGCGTCACGAGGAGGGCAGCGAGCGGAACGCCGAGGTACGCCAAACAGACGACCGCTCCCCCGATCGACCGACGAACGAGCGTCCGCGGCTCGGAGAGGAACGGCGGGATCGACTCGCCGCGCTCGCTGGCGGCCAACACGCGGACGAGGTAGCCGACGACCGGCACCGCCGGGAGCACGGGGACGACGACCGACAGCGCGAACAGCAGCCAGACAGCAAGCAGCGGTCGCTCGGCAGCGTCGCCGGCGATCGGGTACGTGACGGCGGCGATCGAGGGGCGCATGAGTACGCTCATCGCCCGAACCGTGGTATGCCCGTCGGTCCCGGGTCGCTCGGGACTGAAACCGTCCGTAAAGAAATCCGTCAGAAATAGTTCTAAAAAAATGAGTAAGTATATATGCCAAAGATCCATTGTACATAGTGAAGTACCATGACAAATCAAGACAAGCGGTTGTCGCGGCGACACTTCGTCGGAGCGACGGGGGCAGCGACGCTCGCAGGCCTCGCTGGCTGTTCCGGCGGCAACGGCGGCGACGGTAGCGACGGCGGCGACGGTAGCGACGGCGGCGACGGCGACGGAAGTGACGGCGACGGCGGCAGCGATAACACGCTCGAAGTGCTCCACGCGTGGACCGGCGGCGACGGCGCCCGCGCGGCCGAAGCACTCGTCGTGGCCTTCGAGGAGGAGTATCCGGACGTCGACCACGAGTTCAACCCGATCGGCGGCGGCGGGAATCAGAACCTCGACGCGGTCGTCGCGAACCGGCTCCAGAACGGCGACCCGCCGAGTTCCTTCGCCAACTGGCCCGGCCCGAACCTCCAGCGGTACGAGGGCGTGCTGGGCGAGGTCGGCGGCGTCTGGGAGTCCGAAGGCTTCGAGGACGTGATGGTCGACGAGGCGGTCGACCTCCACCAGTACAACGGCGCGTACCGGGCCGTTCCGCTCGGTTCGCACCGGCTGAACTGCCTGTTCTACAACACGTCGGTCGTCGAGGAAGCGGGCGTCGACCCCGACTCGCTGACGAGCGTCTCGGCGCTGATCGACGCGCTGGAGACGGTCCAGAGCGAGACTGACGCGATTCCGATGACCCACGGCGCGAGCGGCACCTGGACCACGACCCAGCTGTTCGCCTCGACGATGCTCGGACAGGAGGGGTACGACGCGTACATGAGCTTCCTCGACGGGAGCCCGGACGAGGCCGCTGTCCGCGCGACCTTCGAGTCGCTCGCGGAGATCCTCGGGAACTACATCAACGAGGACGCCTCCTCGATCGGGCTCACCGAGTCCAACCAGAACATCATCGAGGGGAACGCGGCGTTCATCCACCAGGGGAACTGGGCGGCCGGCGCCTACCGGAACGCCGAGGACTTCAATTACGACGAGGACTGGGGCTTCAAGACGTACCCCGGCTCGGAGGGCATGTACATGCTCCACTTCGACTCGTTCCTCTACCCCTCGGACAACCCGAGTCCGGAGGCCACGGAGCAGTTCATGGCCTTCGCCGGCAGCGAGGCGGCACAGGTCGCGTTCAACCAGTATAAGGGCTCGATCCCCACGCGCACCGACGTGGACATGAGCCAGTTCGGCCCGTACCTCCAGGAGACGCAGGAGGACTTCGCCAGCGCGGACCAGCGACCGCCGAACCTCCAGCACGGTCTCGGCGTCCCCTCGGAGACCATGACGTCGCTGAACGACGTGATCTCCAGCGAATTCTCCGGACCGTACGACGTCGACGCCGCCACGCAAGGATTCGTCGACGCGGTCTCTAACTGACTCCGGTCCACGATGCGACCGGATTTCGGCGGTTTCGGCGCACGAAGAACAATATGACACGAAATACTGACACCGGCGACGACAGTGGCGACGCGGTCACGGACGGCGGCGTCGCCGAGGACGGGCAGCGCTCCGGGTTCAGTCCGGTCGCCGCGCTGAACGAGCGCTTCGGCAGCGACTTCGTGGAGTCGTCGCAGTTCTGGCTCCCGCCGTTCCTGTTGGTGGGACTGTTCGTCTACGGAGCGATCATCTGGAACCTCCTGATATCGCTGACGGACTTCACCGGATTCGGGACCCCGGACTACAGCGACCTCGACCTCCAGATGTACAGCCGCGCGTTGGCGGACAGCGGGTTCGTCGACGCCGCGATCAACACCTTCATTCTGCTCGTCGGGTTCACCCTCGTGACGCTTGCGCTCGGGCTCGGGCTGGCGATCCTCATCGACCGGAACATCCGGTTCGAGAACACCTTCCGGACGATCTACCTGCTGCCGATGAGCCTCTCGTTCGTCGTCACCGCCCAGTTCTGGGCGTGGATGTTCAACTTCAACAACGGGGTGATCAACATCGTGATCACGTCGCTCGGACTCGGCCGAGTCGACTGGATCGGGAACCCGGACATCGTCCTCTGGGCGGTCATGTTCGCGCTGATGTGGCAGTTCGCTGGGTACGCGATGGTCGTGTTCCTCGCGGGCCTGCGGGCGATTCCGAACGAACACTACGAGGCGGCGAAGGTCGACGGGGCCTCCACGGTCAGGATGTACTGGCGCGTGATCATCCCCCAGCTGAAGGGGTCGACGATCAGCGCCTCGGTCGTCCTGATGGTGTTCGCGCTGAAGGCGTTCGACTTCCTCTACTCGCTCGTCGGCGGGTACCGACCACCGAACGGGGCCGACATCCTCGCGACAAAGATGGTCCGCGAGGCGTACGCGAACCTGAACTGGGCGTACGCGTCCGCGGTCGCCATCACCCTGTTCGTGATGACGCTCGGCATCGTCGGTCCGTACCTCTACTACCAGTACAACCGAGGGAACCTATGAGCAACGACGCACGAACCGACGGTGGTACGGTAACGGAAGCGGACCCCGGAGCGTCCGCTGGACTACTCTCGGGCCTCGACGCGTACCGGGTCCTCCTGTACCTCGGGCTGCTCGGGATGTTGAGCTTCTTCCTGATCCCGATCGAGTCGGGGCTCGTCACCTCGTTCAAGACGGCCAGCGGCGTGAGCGGGTCCCTTCCCTTCGCGCCGCCCACGGGCGGTACGTTCACTTTCGAGAAGTGGCGGGCGGCGTTCGACGCGCTCGGCCGGGGACTCATCAACAGCGCGCTGTACGCGATCCCGGCGACCGTCATCTCGGCGCTCCTCGGGAGTTTCACCGCCTACGGGCTCACCCAGTCGAATTGGAAGCAGAAGTACAAGGCGCCGGTCCTCGCGCTGCTGGTCGCCGGGGTATTCATTCCCTATCAGGCCGTTCTCGTGCCGCTCTCGCAGTTCTGGTCGATGATCCCGCTCCAAGAGTGGTTAGGGTTCCTGTGGGCGCTCGGGATCAACAACGACTACGCCAGCGTCATCGAACTGATCATCACGCACGTGGCGTACGGCCTGCCGATCTGTACTGTTCTGTTCAGGTCGTACTACAAGAACATGAGCGACGAGATGATCGAGGCGGCGCGGCTGGACGGCGCGTCGATTCGCCGGATCTACCGCCGCATCGTGCTCCCGCTCTCGGGACCGATGTTCGCGGTGGTCCTGATCTATCAGTTCACGCAGATCTGGAACGACCTCCTGTTCACCCTCGTGTTGGTCCAAACGGAGTCCAGCGCGGCCGCGCCGATCGTGTTGATCCTCGCGGGACTGGGAACGTCCCTCGAAGGCCAAGACTTCGCGCTCCGCATGGCGGGCGCGTTCATCGCCGCCCTCCCGACGCTCGCGGTGTACATCGCGTTCGGCGAGGAGTTCGCCGAGGGGGTGGCGACGTGACCGCCATCGCTCGCCAGCAGCAATCTATGACTCGACAGCACTCACGCAGCCGACCGGGGGAATCGCTCTCAAACCGCCGCGCCGACTCGCGGGGGCGATAGGATGGGAACGCTCGAACTCGACGGCGTGACGAAGGTGTTCCCCGACGGCGACGGCGAGATTGTCGCCGTCGACGACGTCGACATCGAGATGCGCGACGGCGAGTTCCTCGTCGTCGTCGGTCCCTCGGGCTGTGGCAAGTCAACGACGCTCCGGATGGTCGCTGGCCTTGAAACGATCTCCAGCGGGGAGATCCGCCTCGCGGGCCAGCGGGTCAACGAGGTGAAACCGCAGCACCGGGACATCGCGATGGTGTTCCAGTCGTACGCCCTGTACCCCCACATGACCGTGGAGGAGAACATGGCGTTCGGGTTAGAGGAGTCGACGGATCTCTCCGACGGGGAGATCGAGACGCGCGTCGCCGACGCCGCGGAGACGATGGGCATCGCCGAGCTGCTGGACCGGAAGCCAGCCGACCTCTCCGGCGGCCAGCGGCAGCGGGTGGCGCTCGGGCGGGCGATCGTCCGCGACCCGGAGGTGTTTCTCATGGACGAGCCGCTCAGCAACCTCGACGCCAAGCTCCGGTCGGAGATGCGGACGGAGCTTCAGCGCCTCCAAGACGAGCTCGACGTGACGACGATGTACGTCACGCACGACCAGACCGAGGCGATGACGATGGGCGACCGGATCGCGATCCTCAACGCCGGCGAGCTCCAGCAGGTCGCGACGCCGCTGGAGTGTTACCACGAGCCGGCGAACCGGTTCGTCGCCGGGTTCATCGGCGACCCGTCGATGAACTTCTTCCCCGTCGAGCGGGACGGCGAGACCCTCATCGGCGACATGTTCGACTACCCGCTCTCGGGGTCGACGCTCGACGACGTGGGCGACGTGACCGACCTCACCCTCGGGGTCCGTCCGGAGGACATCTCGCTGGCCGGCGACTCGGCCGGCGACCACACCTTCTCGACGGTCGTCGAGGTCGTCGAGCCGATGGGCGACGAGAACACCGTGTACCTCCGGTTCGCGGACGCCCCGGAGGGCGAGACGTTCATCGCCACCGTCGGCGGCCTCCAGCAGGTCTCGGCCGGCGACGAGATCACCGTCGAGATCCCCGAAGAGACGATCCACCTCTTCGACGGGACCTCCGGCGAAGCGGTCCACAACCGCGAGATCGACGAGTAACGCGCCGGAATCGCTTTCGGGGGGTGGCCTCGTTTTCACTCCCGCAGCCGCTCTACCTCGCGCCGGACGCCCTCGCGGACCCTGTTCGCGACGTCCTCGCCGGGGGCGTCGACCGTCTCGGCGTCCTCGGTTTCGAGGAGGCGGTCCAGCTTGCGTTCGAACTCGCGTTCGTCGATGTCGCCGTTCGCGTAGCGCTCGCGGAGGGCGTCGAGCGCGGGGTCGCCGGTCGCGTGCGCGTCCTCGTCGGAGCCGTCGTCCGGGACCGGCTTCACCAGCGTGTGGAGGATCGGGAGAGCGATGAAGAGGCCGAAGAACCACACGAGCGGGAGCCACCACCAGACGCCGGTGAGGAGGGGCGCGGCGACGCCGGCGCCGACGACGCAGAGCGCGAACATCCGCCGCCAGCGGTGGCGGACGTTCCACGCGATCCGGGCGGGGAGTCCGGTCATGGTCGTGGCGACGCCGGCGAGGCTGAAAGCGGTTTCGTCGCCGGGCGCGACCGCGGCGCCGCGGCGTCACTCGCGGTCGATCACCAGTCGGTCGCCGGGGTCGACGCCGTGGCGCTCGCTCCACCCGCAGGGGACTTCGAGGACGTACTTCCCGGTGCCCTCGTAGCGCGTGAGCGAGCCTGACTCCGGCGCGGCCTCGTGGATCGTCGTGACGGTCCCGTCGGTATCGACGAAGACGATATCGATTGGGAACGCCATGTCGCGCATCACGTAGGCGCGCTCGGCGGCGTCGCCGTGAACGAACAGCATCCCCTCGCCCGCGTCGAGGTCGTCGGTCGCGGAGAGTCCGACGTACTGCTTCAGGAAGCCGTCGGCGACGCGGGCCTCGACCGTCGCGAGCGACTCCCCGGTGTCGTCGACGGCCTCGACCGTGGTCGTGTCGTAGCCGGTGATCAGGAACGCGGGGTTGGTCGCGGCGACGGCGGCGACGGCGAGGGGGACGAGCGCGAGCGCGGCCGCGACCCCGGCAAGACGGCGGTTCACGATCGATCGTCGCGCCGGAGAAAGAAACCGTTTTCCGCTCCCGGTGGGTTCAAACGGGTGAGGGCTCGTGGTCTAGCTGGTTATGACGCGGCCTTTACAAGGCTGAGATCGGCGGTTCGAACCCGCCCGAGCCCATTTCTGGGACGAACGAAGTGAATCACTCAGTTTTGAATATTGAGTATCTAACACTTAATCGACCAAAATGGCGGCTGAGACGGTGTGAGCATGGAAAAGAGGGTTCAGCCGCAGACGCTCCGCTCTCCACTAAAGGTTCAAACGCCGTGAACGCTGCCTTCATCATCCTCTGTGAATCACTCTCCTGTTCGACCGATACCGTAAACTCCTCGTAGAGCGTCTTTCCCTCCGATTTCGGGCCCAATAGTGTCAACACGACAATGTTCAAAGCTGAGTGAATCACAGAAATGTGTGCGAGGGCTGTCGAACCCTATCGATCGCGCGCAGCGAGCGGAGCGAGCGAGCACGTCCGATTTCGGTTCGAACCCGCCCGAGCCCACTGTCGCTGTCGCGAACACACCGTGAGCGACAGCGACGTGCGTGTCTGAGGGCGCGGTTCGAATCCCCCCGATCCAACTTCCTGCGGCGAGCGACTCCGCGAGCCGCAGGCGCGGCTCCCGCTTACAGGTCGTCGGTGTCGAACTTCAGCAGGCCGGCGAGCGGCGGCGCGAGTGTCCAGAAGACTAACATCGCGGCCGCGGAGAGCTGCTGGTTCGCCGTCTCGCCGCTGAACAGCTGTTCGCCGAGGAACGCGTTCGACAGCGCCTCCACCGCGGTCGTGGGGTTCGAGACGCGGAGGAACACCCGGAGCTGCGTCGCCGACACCGGGAGCGCGTCGACGAGGGGGCCGGCCGCCCCGACGAGCCGCCCGGTGACTGCGCCCCAGAGCAGGACGAAGAGGACGTAGATCGCGACGCCGCCGATGAGCGCCCGGCGCTGGGTCGACGACGCGGCGGAGAAGCCCACCGCGATCGAGACGAACACGACGCCGAGCGCGGCCGCGAACACCGTGTACCCGAGGAACGCGCCGCCGTTGAACACGACGGGCGCGGCGATCAACACGAGCGCGGGGAGCAGGAAGCCGGCGAACACCGCGAGCGCGAGCGCCGCGCCGCGGCCGACGACCTTGCCGAAGACCACGTCCGCCCGCGAGTGCGGCAGCGACAGGAGCAGTTTCAGCGAACCGGACTCGCGCTCGCCGCTCACCGCGTTGTAGCCGACGACGACGCCGACGAGCGGGACGAGCGTCGTGACGAGGAACGGACCAATGAAGACGCTCAACAGCACCTCCGTGGCGAACTGCTCGCTCTCGGCTGTGGGGCGCACGGCGAACGCGAACGCCGCGACGAGCAGCGAGAACAGCACCACCAAAGCGATCATGCCCCGTGACCGGACCGTCTCTTGGAAGTCCTTCCGGGCGATGGCGATGAGGCTCATCGGTCCACCTCCTCGGGCGCCGAATCGTCGTCCGTCGCGTCGTCGGTCGGTTCGCCCTCGGTCGGCGCGGAGGGGGCGGCGCCGGCGTCGCGCGTCGCCGCGTCACCCTCCGTGTATGCGAGGAAGAGGTCCTCTAGCGACGCCTCGCGGGTGTGGAAGTCGGCGACCGCGACGCCGGCGTCCTCCAAGGCGGCGATGACCTCGGTCTTCGTGTCGCTGTCGCAGTTCACCACCAGTTCGTCGCCGTCGCGGGTGACGCCCGAGACGCCGTCGAGCGCGCGGACCGCCGCCACCGCCTCGTCGTCGGCGCCGGCGGCCGCCACGTCAAGCGTCTCCTCACCGCCGACGGCCTCGCGGAGCCCCTCGACGGAGTCTTCGGCCACCAGTTCGCCGTCGCGGAGGATGCCCACGCGGTCGCAGACGGCGTCGACCTGTTCGAGGATGTGCGAGGAGAAGAAGACGGTCGCACCGCGCTCGGCCTCCGCGCGGACGATCTCGCGCATCTCCTTCGCGCCGGCCGGGTCGAGGCCGGAGGAGGGCTCGTCGAGGACCAGCAGGTCGGGGTCGTCGACGAGCGCCATCGCGAGGGCGAGCCGCTGGCGCATCCCCTTCGAGTACTCCCCGGCGGCCCGGTCGGCGGCGTCGGCGAGCCCGACGCGCGCCAACAGCGCGTCTGGGTCGTCCGCGGCCTCTTTCGACTCCACGGCGAACTCGACGTGTTTCCGCCCGGAGAGGCGGTCGTACACAGAGAATCCGTCAGGGAGCACGCCGGTCCGACGCCGGACATCGACCCCGTCGGTCGCCACGTCGGCACCGAGGACGCGGACCGTCCCCGCCGTCGGGCGGACGAGGTCCAAGAGCATGTCGATCGTCGTCGACTTGCCCGCGCCGTTCGGGCCGAGGAACCCGTACACCTCGCCGTCTTCGACGGTGAGATCGAGGTCGCGGACGGCCGTGACGTCGCCGAACTCCTTGGTCACGCCCCGCAGTTCGATCGCGGTCATATCATTCGGTTCCGTCGTAAGTTGATAAATGGTTGCGGGTCGCCGCGGAGCGCGGCCGATGGCGAGCACACCCTCCTCGCCTCAGTCGTCGGTCGGCGGCCAGTCGACGCCGCAGTCCGCGAGCAGGTCGCCGAACCCGTCCTCGTCGACGACCGGCACGTCCTCGGCGGCCGCGTCGTCGCGCTTCGACCGGCCCGGGTTCTCGCCGGCGACGAGGTAATCCGTGTTCCCGGAGACGCTCGACGTCGCCGACGCGCCGTGCGCCTCGACGTGCGCCTGGGCCTCGCTCCGCGGGACGGAGAGCGACCCGGTGAACACGAAGGTGAGGCCGTCGAGCGCGTCGGCCGGACCGTCGCCCGCGTCGCTCTCGAACGGCTCGGGGTCGACGCCGCGCTCGCGGAGCCCCGCGATCGCGGCGCGGTTCTCCTCGCGGTCGAAGAACGAGCGGATCGACCCGGCCACTTCGGGGCCGACGTCGTCGACCTCGCGGAGGGCCGCCTCGTCGGCGTCGAGGAGGGCGTCGAGCGTCCCGAAGTGCGCGGCGAGCGCCCGCGCCGTCGTCGCGCCGACGTCCGGGATCCCGAGTCCGGCGAGGAAGTCGTCGAGCGGCGGGTCGCGGGTGGCGTCGAGCTCGGCGATCAGGTTCTCGGCGCTCGTCTCGCCCCACCCTTCCAGTGCGGCGAGATCGGCGGCGGTCAGGTCGTACAGGTCCGGCAGCGACTCGACGAGGCCGGCCTCGCGGAGCTGTTCGACGCGCTCCGGGCCGAGCCCCTCCACGTCGAGCGCGTCGCGGCGCGCCCAGTGTTCGACCGCCCGCTCCAGCTGCGCGGGGCAGCCGAGCCCGCCGGTACAGAACGCGAGCGGGCCGTCGCGCTCGACCGCGGCGCCGCAGACCGGGCAGGCGTCGGGGAACTCGTAGGTCCCCTCCGACCGCTTCTCGACGACCTCCGGGACGTAGGGGATCACGTCGCCCGCGCGGTAGATCCGGACCCGGTCGCCGACGTTCACGCCGAGCGCCTCGATCTCCGCGGGGTTGTGGAGCGTCGCGCGCGAGACGGTGACCCCGCCGACCGCGACGGGGTCGAGCTCGGCGACGGGCGTGAGCCGTCCGGTGCGGCCCACCTGGACCGTGACGCCCTCGACCGTTGTCGTCGCGGTCCGCGGCGGGAACTTGTGCGCGAACGCCCACCGCGGCGCGCGCGACGTGCTCCCGAGCGCCTCGCGGTGCGCTTGCGCGTCGACCTTGATCACGACGCCGTCGACCGCGTAGTTCAGCTCGTCGCGGGCGGCGAGGATCTCGTCGCGATAGTCGATCGCGGCCTCGACATCGTCGACAACTTTCACGCGGTCGTTCCGCCGGAGGCCGAGCGACGCGAACGCGTCGAGCGCGTCGCGGTGGCGCGCGGGGCGCTCGGGGCCGTCGTCGCCCGTCTCCCACGCCAGCACGTCGAAAAAGAAGACGTCGAGGGGGCGCTCGGCGACGACCGCGGGGTCGAGCTGGCGGAGCGTCCCGGCCGCTGCGTTCCGAGGGTTCGCGAAGGGCTCCTCGCCGCGCTCCATGAGCGCCTCGTTGTACGCCTCGAATGCGTCGCGGGGCATGTACACCTCCCCGCGGACCGCGAGGCGCTCGGGGTGGTCGTCGCCCCGGAGCCGCGCGGGGACCGATCCGATCGTCCGGACCTGCTCGGTCACGTCGTCGCCCTCGCGCCCGTCACCGCGCGTGGCCGCGCGGACGTACGCGCCGCCTTCGTACACCACCTCGACGGAGAGCCCGTCGAACTTCGGCTCGCAGACGTACGCGAGGTCGCCGGGGTCGAACCCGGGGAGGTCGCCGGCGTCGGCCGCGTCCGCCAATCCCTCGCGGACGCGCTCGTCGAACTCGCGGACGGCGTCGGCGTCGGTGTCGTTGTCGATCGAGCGCATCGGCGCGACGTGCTCGACGCTCTCCAGCTCGTCGAGCGGTTCGCCGCCGACTCGGCGCGTCGGCGAGTCCTCGGTCGGGAGGTCGAACGCCGCTTCGAGGTCCGCCAGTCGGGCGAACAGCCGGTCGTACTCCTCGTCGGTGACGAGGGGGGCAGCCTCGACGTAGTACCGGTGGTCGTGTTCGCGGACGGCCGCCCGGAGCAGGGCGGCCTGTTCGGCGGCCTCGTCCTCGGAGAGGTCGGCGACCGGGTCGAAGCCGGTCGGCAGGTCTTCGACGTAAGGGTTCTCGTCCGGGTCCGCGTGCCGGGTCGACGAGGTCGTCATCGGTCGATCGTCGGGGCGCGACCCGGTAAAAAGGCCGGTTCGCGAGCGGCCGTCGGACGGTGTCCGGGTCGGCCGTCAGGCGACGCGCTCGCCGCGGGCGAACACCGCGTCCGGGCCCCGCCACGCCTCGACGTCCTCGGTCGGGTCGGCGTCGAGGACGACGAGGTCGGCCCGATACCCCTCGGCGACGAGCCCCACGTCGTCGAGTCCGAGCAGGTCGGCGGCGTTGACGGTGGCGGCCTCCAGCGCGCGCTCCGGCGAGAGCCCGTAATCGACCATGTACCCCATCTCCTGCGGGATCTCCTCGAAGAAGTTGAACGGCGTGCCCGCGTCGGTCCCCATCGCGATCGGGACGCCCGCGTCGAGCGCGTGGTCCCACGCGTCGCCGAAGCGCTCGGCGGCGTCCTCGGCCTTCGCGACGGCGTCTTCGGGGATCCCGGCCTCGATCCCGTTGTCGACGATGCCGCGGAGGGCGCTCGCGGTCGGCACCCAGTAGGTGCCGCGCTCGGCCATCATTTCGGCGGCCTCGCGGTCCATGAACGTCCCGTGTTCGATACTGGAGATGCCGGCCTCCACCGCGTTCTTGATCCCGACCTCGCCGTGAGCGTGGGCCGCGGTCGGCGTGTCCGTGGGCGCCGCGGCGTCGGTGAACGCGGCGAGCTCCTCGGGTGTCAGTTCGGGCGCACCCGTCACCGCGCCCTCGGTGAGCACACCGCCGGTGGCCATACACTTGAGCACGTCCGCGCCCGCCTTCAGCTGCTCGCGGGCCGCCTTCCGCACCTCCGCGGGGCCGTCAGCCTCCCGACCGAACCAGTTGCCGTGGCCGCCGGTCATGATCACGTTGCGGCCGCAGGCGAGCACACGCGGCCCGTCGATGTCGCCGGCCGCGATCGCCTCGCCGGCGTCGAGCGCGAGCGTCCCGCGGCTGCCGAGGTCGCGGACGGTCGTGACGCCCGCTTCGACCGCGGCCTCGAGGTTGCTCGCGGCCCGGTAGCTCGCCGCGTAGTCGCTGTCGGAGACCGCCGTCGAGACGTCCGGTCGCCCGTCCATCATCGCGTGGACGTGCGCGTCGATCAGTCCGGGCGAGACGACCCGCCCGTCGGCGTCGACCTCCGTGATCTCCCCCGCGTCGCGCTCCGCGACCGCGTCGTCGACCGCCGCCGGCTCGCCGACCGCGACGATATCGCCGTCCGCGACCGCCACGTCGGCCTCGCGGGTCCCCTCGGCGTCCGCCACGCGACCGCCTCGCAGTACGTACATGCCACCACGAGGGAGCGTCAGGGTCGTAAACGCTCGGGTCGCGGTAGTCGGGGAGGCGAGCGCGCGCTCGTGTCAATCGCCACTACATATAACCGGCTGGCCGGAGTCAGCCGTTATATGGCAACAAATGACAAACAAGACGGCGGCGGACTGTACCGGCGGCGAATCGGCACGCCGACGACGACCGACGAGGTGAACGGCTACTGGCTGTTCGGCTTCGGCGTGCTGCTCGGCCTCGCCGGCGTCGCGGTGTTTCTCCTCACCGAGTCGGCGACCGTCGCCCGCGGCGTCGGGTACGCGCTGGCCGCGCTGGCCCCGCCGTTCGTGATGCTCGGGGCCGTGATCCGGTTCCCGCTCCGGCGGACCGGGACGTACCTCGGCTACCTCGGCACGGCGGTGAGCGTCCTCGGCGTCGTGTGGTTCGTGAACGTCTTCCCGGACGGGTGGCTCACCGCGTCGGGCGACCCGGCCGTGATCACCGTCTACGGGGTCGGGCTCCTCCTGATCGGGGTCGCGGGGACGGTCGTCCCCCTGCTCTCGGACCCCGTCTACGAGGACTACGAGCGCATGCGCGACGAGGCCGCCGCGGCGACCGCGACGGCCGAGGAGGCGGGTGAGGAGCTGGCGGCGACCCGCGGCGAGCTGGCGGCGACGGAGTCCGAGCTGGAGGCGGCCCGTGAAGATCTCTCGGAGACAGAGGCCGAGCTCGAAGCGACCCGTGACGAGCTGACGGCCGCGGAGGCCGTCGTCGCGTCGCTGCGCGAGAGCAAGGCCCGGTTCGAGCTGTTCGAGGACGCGAGCGGGAAGCCGCGCTGGCGGCTCCGCCACCGCAACGGCAACGTCATCGCGACCGCCGGACAGGGGTACAGCAGCCGCGGGAAAGCCCAGCAGGGCCTCCACAGCGTGCGCCGGAACGCGCTCGGCGCCGGCCTCCTCCGGATCGAGACGCCGGTCGAGGAGGCGGCGGCCGTGGCCGACGACGACGGCCCGGAGCCGACCGACGCGACGGACCCGGACGTGGCCATCCCGGACGAGACGGAGGGCCCGGAGAGCGACGCGACGTTCGAGCTGTACGCCGACGCCGCCGACGAGTGGCGCTTCCGGCTCCGCCACGACAACGGCGAGATCGTCGGCGACTCCGGCGAGGGGTACGCCTCCAAGTCGAACGCGAAGCGCGCGCTCTCGAAGCTGCGCGACCACGTCGCGGCCGCGGACTACCTCCGGATCGACCCCGCCGCGTTCGAGGTGTTCGAGGACGCGGCCAGCGAGTACCGCTGGCGGCTCGTCCACCAGAACGGGAACGTCATCGCCGACTCCGGCCAGGGGTACGCCTCCCGGTCGAAGGCACAGCAGGGGCTCGACAGCGTCAGGTCCAACGCGGGCGGCGCGGGGCTCGAGTTCCCGGACGACGAGGAGGCGGAGGGCCGGGCGGGCGACGGCGAGAGCAAGGCGACGTTCGAAGCCTACGAGGACAGGGGCGGCAAGTGGCGCTGGCGGCTCGTCCACGACAACGGGAACATCATCGCCGACTCCGGCCAGGGGTACGCCTCCGAGTCGAACGCGACGGACGCGGTCGAGCGCGTCGGCGAGTACGCCACCGACGCGAGCGCGCTGGCGGCCGGCGGGGCGGCGTTCGAGATATACGAGGACGCCGCCGACGAGTGGCGCTGGCGGCTCCGTCACCGCAACGGCAACGTCCTCGCGGACTCAGGCGAGGGGTACGCCTCCCGGTCGAACGCCGTCGAGGCCGTGACGGGCGTGAAGGCCAACGCGCTCGGGGCGAAGACGGTCGAGCAGTAGACCGGGCGGTAGAGCCGGGCGGTCCGTCGCGCGTTTTCACCCAGATCAGGTCGCCGCGAGGAGCTTCAGCCGCAGGTCGCGCTCGTCGACCTCGTACTTGAACGCCGGGTGGCCGTCGACCAGCACGTAGGGGACGCGCTCGCCGTACTCGTCGGCCAGTTCCGGGTCGGTATCGACGTCTATCTCGTCGATATCGACCGTCACGGGGTCGAGGTCGGCGGCGACCGACTCGATCGTCTCGCGGGCGACGACGCACAACGAGCAGTTCTCGCGGGTGTAGAGGGTGACCGGGACGGTCGTCGGGCCGTCGTCGGCCGAGGCTTCGTCCCCGGTCACGGCTCGGAGGAGCCGTCCGCGTCGTCGGCCGGTTCGGCGGGGTCGTCCGCGTCGCCGGTCAGCTCCTCGGCGACCGTCGCGGCGTCCAGCAGTTCGGGGCCGACCGCGAGGTCGGCGACCGTCGCGACGAACTCCGGCAGCGACCGGCTCGCGTACGTCACGATCTGGACCTCCGGATTCTTTTCTTTCGCGACTGGGATACCGGTCGCTTCCTCCACGTCGGTGAGGACGAAGTACGCGGCGTCGGCGATGCCGGCCTCGGCGAGCGCGTCGGCGGTGACGAGCCCCTCGATACGGTTGATCGCGACGCCGCACGCGGCGAGCTCCTCGCCGAGCCCGTGCTCGTCGGGGCCGGCGACGACGGCGAGTGGTTGGTCCGTCATCACTCGTACTCGATCGTCGCGGGCGGCTTGTGGGTCACGTCGTAGACGACCCGCGCCACGTTCTCGTTCTCGCCGGTGATCCGGCTCTGGATCCGCTGGAGCGTACTCCAGTCGAGCTCCTGCGCGCGGGCGGTCATCCCGTCACGGCTCTCGACGGAGCGCACGGCGACTACCCAGCCGTGGACGCGGTTGTCGCCCTTGACGCCGGTCGCCTTGCCGAGGACCGCGGCGAACGCCTGCCACGGGTCGTACGCCGCTAACTCCTCCTCGACGACGTGGGTCGCCTCGCGGGCGACCGCGGCCTTCTCGGGGGTCACCTCGCCGACGATCCGGACGGCGAGCCCGGGCCCGGGGAACGGCATGCGCTCGGAGATGATCTCCTCGAGGCCGAGCTCCCGGGCGACCTCGCGCACCTCGTCCTTGTAGAGGTCGCGGACGGGCTCGACGATCCCCTCGAAGTCGACGACCTCGGGGAGCCCGCCGACGTTGTGGTGCGACTTGATGTTCCCCTCCGACTCGATGCGGTCGGGGTAGATCGTCCCCTGAACGAGGTAGTCGGCGTCCACGTCGCGCGCGACCGTCTCGAACTCGTCGATGAACCCCTCGCCGATGACGTGGCGCTTCTCCTCGGGGTCAGTGACGCCTTCGAGCCGGTCGAAGAACCGGTCCTGCGCCTCGATGACGCGCAGCGACTCCATGAAGTCGAACGTGTCGCGTATCTCCGCGGTCTCCCCCTTCCGCATCAGTCCCGTGTCGACGTAGACGGGGGTGAGCTGGTCGCCGACCGCCTCGTAGGCGAGCGTCGCCGCGACCGAGGAGTCGACCCCGCCGGATAAGGCGATCACGGCGTTCGCGTCGCCGATCGCCTCCCGTATCTCCGCTTTCGCCTCCGCGATGAATTCCTCCGTCTCGACCATCTATAGCCTCACGTCCGCGTTCCGCTCGGTTGTGTCCGTCGATCCCAGCGCCGCCTCGACGAGGGAGACGAACGGCGGGCTCGCGCGGTCGGGCCGCGACCGGAACTCGGGGTGCGCCTGCGTCCCGAAGAAGAACGGGTGGTCCGGGCGTTCGAGTATCTCCATCCGGTTGTCGGCGCGCCCCGAGAAGACGAGTCCGTCGGCCTCCAGATCGTCGATGTACTCGGGGTTCACCTCGTAGCGGTGGCGGTGGCGCTCGGTACAGGCGTCGGCGTCGTACACCCGGGCGGCGAGCGTGTCGGGCTCGATATCGGTCTCGTGGGCGCCGAGCCGCATCGTCCCGCCCATGTCCTCCGTCTCGTACTGCTCGGGGAGCAGGTCGATGACGGGGTGCGGCGTGTCGGGGTCGATCTCCGCGGAGTGGGCGCCGTCGAGCCCGAGGATGTTGCGCGCGTGTTCGACGACGGCCATCTGGAAGCCCAAGCAGAGCCCGAGGAACGGCACGCCGTTCTCGCGGGCGTAGCGGATCGCCTCGATCTTCCCGTCGGTCCCGCGGGAGCCGAAGCCGCCGGGGACGACGACCGCGTCGGCCTCGGCGAGCCGCTTCTCGTGTTCGGCCTGCGTCTCGTCGGCATCGACCCACAGCACGTTCACCTCGGTGCCGGTCTGGATGCCGGCGTGTTTCAGCGCCTCGTGGATCGACATGTACGCGTCTTCGAGCGCGTACTTGCCCACGAGCGCCACGTCGATCTCCTCGTCGCGGTCGCGGGTGACCAGCTCGCGCCACTCCGTCGACCGCTCTTCCTTCGGAAGCGCCTCGTCGGCGAGGCCGAGCCGCTCCATCACGTACTCGTCTAATCCCTCGTCTTCGACCATCAGCGGAACGTGGTAGATGTCCTCGACATCGGGGTTCGAGAAGACGGCGTCCGTGGGCACGTCACAGAAGAGCGCGATCTTCTCTTTCGTCTCCGGGTCGAGCCGGTCCTCCGAGCGGCCGACGAGGATGTCGGGCTGGAGGCCGATCGAGCGCAGCTCTTTCACGGAGTGCTGGGTGGGCTTCGTCTTCTGCTCGCCGTTCTTCGAGTACGGGACGAGGGTGACGTGCGTGAAGAGGATGTCATCGTCGTCCTCCTCGTGGGCGAACTGGCGGAGGGCTTCGAGGAACGGCATCGACTCGATATCTCCGACCGTCCCGCCGATCTCGACGAGACAGACGTCGCTCCCCTCGGCGGCCTCCCGGATGCGACGCTTGATGTCGTCGGTGACGTGCGGGATGATCTGGACGGTCTTGCCGAGGTAGTCGCCGGCGCGCTCGCGCTCGATGACGTGCTGGTACGTCTTCCCCGTGGTAACGTTGTGGTCGAACGTCATGTCGGTGCCGAGGAAGCGCTCGTAGTTGCCGAGGTCGAGGTCGACCTCGCCGCCGTCCTTGAGGACGTACACCTCACCGTGCTCGTACGGGTTCATCGTCCCGGCGTCGACGTTGAGGTACGGGTCCACCTTGACGGCGGTGACGTCGAAGCCCGCGTTGGCGAGAAGGCGCCCGGTGCTGGCGGCGGTGATGCCCTTGCCCAGCCCGGACATCACTCCGCCCGTGACGAACACGAACTTCCGACCCAGCGAGGGGTCGTACCCCGTGTCGGGATCTGCTGGCATATCGACCGTCCGGCAGGCCGGGGCAAAACCGTTTCGGACCCCGCGGTTCGCTGGACGTTCGTGTCGTTTCGGGACGTGTCGGATCACCGTGGAGAACTGTGTGGTGGCGGCGAGGTGATCGAGGCCGTCAGGTCGACCGCTTGTTCGGAAGTCGGTGACCGTGGATCATCGGCGAACACCGCCAAAGCCCCGGTCGCGAGGACTCGCGCGACTCGCTGTGGTCCTCAGTCGCTCACTCCGCTCGCTCCCTGCGGTGTTTGTTCGTCGTGCTTCGCCGTCGCGACCGCCCGTTTGAGTCCCGCCCCACACAGCAACCGCACCTCGCGCCTCCCCAGCCTCGTCAGTCGTCCTCGCTTCGCTTCGGACGACTGACTCCAGCGAGGGACCGAAGGTCTCTCTGGCAGCCGATTTGACAGAGCAGTCGCTCGCGGCGTTCGAGTGGATTTTGCGAGGGAAGAGCGCTCCGAGAGCGTCTTCCCGCATCACGGGGGGTGGACCCCGGCGATGCGAGGGGAGGGATTTGAACCCACGGACCTCTACAGGAGCGGAGCTTGAATCCGCCGCCGTTTCCGGGCTTGGCTACCCTCGCACGCGGACTGGCGTTGGATCGGCCTCCTCTTTATCCCGTCGGTTCCGCACCGACCAGCGTCGCCCGGAAGCCCCCCTCTGGGGACTCGTCGACTTCGAGCGTCCAGCCGTGCGCGGCCGCCACGCGCTCGACGATGGCGAACCCGATCCCGGTCCCGCCCCCGGGAGAGACGCCGAAGTCGGTCAGTTCCGCGCGGTCGCGCTCGTCGTCCGGGAGCCCGGGACCGTCGTCGGCCACGTACAGCCCGCGGTCGTCGACGCCGACTCGAACCGTGGGGGCGTCCCCGCCGTACTCGAAGGCGTTGCCGATGAGGTTCCCGACGGCGCGCCGGAGCAGGGCCGGGTCGCCGGTGACGGCGCCGGCGTCCGCGACGGCGAGGTCGGCGCCGGCGGGGATCTCGCCGAAGTCGCCCGACCCCAGGCAGTCGGCCGCGAGGTCGGCGAGGTCGACCGCGGCGTCCTCCGTCTCGATCGCGTCCGGATCGCGGGCCATTACGAGCGCCTCGTCGATCATCGACTCGATCCGACCGAACGCGCTCGTCGTCGGCTTCGGCCCCGAGGACGCGCTCGACCGCGGTGCGGTAGCGCTCGCCCGCCTCCTCGCTCCAGCGCCCCTCCGCGACGAGTCGCTCGGGGTGTTTCGCGTGGAGGACCGCCTCGTCGAAGCCGGTCACCTCGCGGAGGCGGTCGTTGACGAACACGCGGTTCCGGTCGGCGTCGAGGACGTACGCGCCGTCGCCGAGGGCGTTCACGATCGACTCGGCGTGATCGATCGGGACCGACTCCGGCGGGGTTTCCATACGGTCCGTACGGGCCCCAGAGACGAGTGTTACTCGGGTAGCGACGGGCGTGGCGGCGAGCGGCCGACCGCGTCAGCCGGCGATCATCGCGACGCCGGCGACCGCGAGGACCGCCGCGGCGAGCCGGAGCCGGAAGTGCCGCTCGCCGAGCAGCACGCCCCCGAGGACCACCGCGACGATCGCCTGCGTGTTGATCACGGGGGAGGCGACGCTCGCGGGCAGCGCCGCGAACGCGACCGTCGTCAGGTGCTCGCCGAGCGCGACGAGCCCGCCGGCCGCGAGGAACTTCGGGAGGTCCCGCCGGGTGACCGCGAACGGGCTCCGGAGCGCCGCCGGAAAGAGGACGACCGCGACGCCGGCGAGCAGGAGCGGCACCCACAGCGTGCCGGGGATCGAGAACTCCTGGAGCGCGACCCGCTTGCCCACGTCGGCGACCGCGTAGCAGGCCGCGCTCGCGAGCGCCAGCTGCGCCGGCCGGGAGCGCGCGGCCCGCGCGAACGGCGCGAAGAAACCCCCCGGCTCGTAGTTCGCGACGTACACCGCGAGGGTGGTGACGACGACGCCGGCGACCTGGACCGGCGCGAGGACCTGCCCGAGCAGTCCGACCTCCAGCGGGAGGACGAACATCGGGACGATCTTGTTGATCGGCGCGACGTACGACACCGCCCCCTGGTCGATGGCGCGCAAGAAGAGGACGAAGGCGGCGGCCGTCCCGAGGGTCGTGACGGCGACGACCGCGGCCCGACGCGGCGCGACGAGCCCGGACACCCCCGCCGCGGCGTCGCCGAACCCGACCGTCAGCCCGGTCCCGGCGAGGAACCACGAGACCGCCGCGACGTTGATCGCCACCGTCAGCGCGGCGGGCGGGTATCCGGCGAAGGCGCGCTTCAGGACGAAGAGGTACGCGCCCCAGACGACGGCGGCGGCGACCGCGGCGAGGAGTCCGGCGTCCATGCGGTCGACCCGAGCGCGAGCGGGGGAAAGAAAGGTTCGGTTCGCGGGCCGGTCGGCTTCGCCGCCGGCGCCGCGAAACGGTTAGGTCGCTGCCGCGTGAACGGCACGCACATGGACGACCACACTCGGGACCCCGGCGTCGCCCCGCCGCTCGGGAACCCGACCGGGTGGCACGCGGGCGACGAGTCGCGCGCGGCGTCCGGAGAGGCGGAAGCGTCGTCCGGCGACGCGGACGGGCTGCCAGACGCGCAGGCGGTCGGCGGGTACTGGGAACACGCGACGCTCCGACGCGCGACCGAACACGGCGTGCGGCTGTTCAACGACGGCGCCTACCACGAGAGCCACGACTGCTTCGAGGACGAGTGGTACAACTACGGCAGCGGCACGGCCGAGAGCGCCTTCCTCCACGGGATGGTCCAGGTGGCCGCGGGCGCGTACAAGCGCGTCGACTTCGAGAACGACGCGGGGATGCGGTCGCTGTTCGAGACGGCCCTCCAGTACCTCGACGGGATCCCGAGCGACTTCTACGGGGTCGACGTCGACGACGTGCGAGAGACGCTCCGGGCCGCGCTCGACGACCCCGCCGCGGTCGACGGGTGGCAGATATCCCTCGACGGCGCACGTCAGCCGGCGTACCCCGCCGACTACGAGTACACTGAGCGCGTCGACGAGGGGCACTGAGCCCGGGCGTTGCCTGACGCACGGGGATCGGACCGCTCGCCGCGGATCCGAACGCCACTTATTCGCCGCCCGTCAGGGTGTGGTATGGAGATCCACGATCTGGGCGACGGGGAGCCCGAGGTCGCCGTCGTCGGCGCGATCCACGGCGACGAGCCCTGCGGCGCCCGCGCCGTCGAGCGTCTGCTCGACGCCGACCTCGACCCCGAGCGACCGGTCCGCCTCGTCACCGCAAACGAGGCGGCGCTCGACGCGGGCGAGCGCTACCTCGACGCCGACCTCAACCGGGCGTTCCCCGGGAACCCCGACGCGGAGGCCCACGAGGTCCGGCTCGCGGCCGAACTGGTCGACGCGCTGGAAGGGTGTACGACCCTCGCGATCCACTCGACGCAGTCGTACGCGGAGCCGTTCGCGGTCATCGACTCGATGGACGAAGTGACCCGCGCTGTCGCGCCGCACCTCCCCGTGGACGCGGTGATCCAGACGGACGCGTTCACCGAGGGCCGACTCATCGAGCACCCGCACACGCTCGAAGTGGAGGCGGGGCTCCAGGGCTCCGAGGCGGCCGCTGACAACGCCTACTGGCTGTCGCGCGCGTTCCTCGCCGCGACCGGCGCCATCTCCGCGCCCGGCGCCGACGACGTGCTCGACGCCGGCGGTCGGGAGGACGTGTCGGTGTTCCGACTCCGCGAGCGGATCCCGAAGCCGGAGGCGGAGGCGTACGAGGTGTTCGCGCGCAACTTCGAGCGCGTCGAGCCCGGCGAGCGGTTCGCGGCCGCCGACGGCGAACCGCTGCTCGCCGACGAGCCATTCTACCCCGTACTGTTATCGCCGAACGGCTACCGCGACCAGTTCGGCTACGTCGCCGACCGCGTCGGCACGCTGGAGTAGGTGCCCGCCTCGCGGCGCGCGAGGCCGAGCCCGGACGCCCGCTACTCGACGAGTTCGATCGCGTCGTCGCCGTTCGGCACCGCACAGATGAACGCGCCGGGCTCGTCGCGCTCGTTGCGGTACCAGTGTTCGACCCCCGGCGGGATCAGGAGAGTGTCGCCGGCCGACACGGTGCGTTCCTCGTCGCCGATCCCGACGACGTACTCCCCGGCGAGGACGTACTGCTCGTGTTCGATCGCGTTGGTGTGGCGGGGGACCTCGGCGCCCGGTTCGAGCTCGAACCGGCGCATCGCGAAGGTCGGCGCGCCGTCCGACTCGTCGAGGAGGACGCCCTTCGAGAGCCCCTCGGCGGCCTCGACGGGCTCGTACGCGATGTCGTCGCCGCGCTTCACGACCGACTCGGCGTCGCCTGCGTCGCTCATACGCGACCGTGACGGGAGGCGCGTATTTAATTGCTCACCGCCCGGTCCCGGCGGCTCGAACGTCGACCGACCCCTGTGACTTAACCGCACACCGGCCGAACGCGATGGCATGCGTGGAATCAAGATCGGGAGCGCGTTCGGAATTCCGATCCGGCTCAACTGGACGTTTCTGATCGTCTTACCGCTGTTCGCGTACCTGATCGGGTCGCAGGTCGGGATGATCGCGGAGGTGATGAACGAGACGGCCGGTCTCGGGATCGACGCGACCGCGGTCGCGAGCGGCACCACGCCGTGGGTACTCGGGCTGTCGGCCGTGATTGGGCTGTTCGTCGGGGTGCTGCTCCACGAGTTCGGCCACTCGCTGGTCGCCATGCGATACGGCTACGAGATCGAGTCGATCACGCTGTGGCTGCTCGGCGGCCTCGCCAGCTTCGCCGAGTTCCCCGAAGACTGGAGACACGAGTTCTGGATCGCGATCGCCGGCCCGCTCGTCAGCGTCGCGGTGGGGATCGCCTGCTACGGGGTCGTCCTCGTCGCGCCCGTCGGCTCGAACGCCGTCCTCTTCGTCTTCGGCTACCTCGCGCTCCTGAACATCGTCCTCGCCGTGTTCAACATGCTGCCCGCGTTCCCGATGGACGGCGGGCGAGTCCTCCGGGCGCTGCTCGCGCGGAACCAGCCGCACGCGCAGGCGACCCAGCGGGCCGCCTCCGTGGGGAAGGTGTTCGCGTTCCTGATGGGGATCTTCGGCCTGTTCACCTTCCAGCTGCTGCTCATCGTGCTCGCCTTCTTCGTCTACATCGCCGCCTCGGGCGAGGCCCAGCAGACGACCCTGAAGGCCGCCTTCGAGGACGTGACCGTCGGCGACGTGATGACGCCCCGTGAGGGGCTCCACACGGTGACGGAGGACACCTCGGTCGGCGACCTGATGAGCCGGATGTTCGAGGAGCGCCACACTGGCTACCCCGTCCTCGACGGCGACGAGCTCGTCGGGATGGTCACCCTCGAAGACGCCCGGTCGGTCCGCGAAGTCGAGCGCGACGCCTACCGCGTCGACGACGTGATGGTGACCGACCTCGTCGCCGTCGACCCGGACGCCGACGCCCTGACCGCCCTCCAGACCATGCAGGAACACGGCGTCGGCCGCCTCCCCGTGGTCGACGCCGACGGCGAACTCGTCGGCCTCATCTCGCGGTCGGACCTGATGACCGCGTTCAACATCATCCAGACGGGCGGGACGCCGGGCGTCATCAGCGGCCGGCGACAGCAGGCCGGCGAAGAGCCCCGAATCCTCTGACCGCTCGCTCCCGCGGCGGCGGTCCGCGACCGCCCCCGGCGTGGGGTATATACGCGGCAACGACCTACTCGGGATGTGACAACCCGGACCATCCGCGCCCGCGACCGGCCGGTGTTCGGCGTCGACGTCCACAGCGGCGACGTCCGCGGCGACAGCCCCTCCTACGCGCTGGTCATCCTGGACCCCGTCGACGAGGACGACCCGGACGCCCCCGACGCCGACGGTCCGATGGCCCGAATCACCCGCGACGTGGTCTCGTTCCGGAAGCTCTGCCGGCTGATCGACGACCGCGAGCCCCTCTACGTCGCCACCGACAACGCCTACGAGCTGGCGGCGGACAAGGGGGAGCTCGTCAACTTCCTCCGGTCGCTGCCGGACGGGACCCGCCTCGTCCAGGTGACCGGCGCGGAACGGCCGGAGCCGCTCTCGCGGGTCGCCTCCCGGCACGGCATCCCCTACGGCAAGAAGCCGATGAAGGAGGCGGAGGCGTCGGCGCGGCTCGCCGCCGCGAACGTCGGCCACGAGGTGACCGCGTTCACCGACGAGACGACCGTCAAGGTGTCCCGCGGGCGCTCGACCGGAAATGGCGGGTGGAGTCAGGACCGCTACACGCGGCGGATCCACGGTAACGTCCGCAAGCGGACGCGCCAGGTCCAGTCGAAGCTGAAGGATGCGAACCTCGACTTCGAGCGGGACGTGACCGAGAAGTACGGCGGCTACGCGAACGCGACGTTCACCGTCGAGGCCCGCCCCGAGGATATCCCGGTGTCGAACTCGCGGGCGGGCGACGTGCGCGTCGAGGTCGAGCGGGAACGCCGCGACGGGATCGAGTACGAGCCGCTGGTGAAGCGGCGCGACCGCGTCATCGTCGGGATCGACCCCGGGACGACCACCGCGGCCGCGGTCGTCGGCCTCGACGGCACGGTCCACGCGCTGTACTCCTCCCGCACCGGCGACACCGCCGAGGTGACCGAGTGGATCGTCGAGCAGGGGCGACCGATCATCGTCGCCGCCGACGTGGAGCCGATGCCGGAGACGGTCGAGAAGTTCCGGCGCTCGTTCGACGCCGCCGGGTGGCGGCCGACGACCGACCTCCCGGTCGACGAGAAGCTCCACCGCACCCGCGAGGCGAGCTACGCGAACGACCACGAGCGCGACGCGCTGGCGGCCGCGCTGTACGCCTACGACGACCACGAGGACCAGTTCGAGCGGATCGCGGCGAAGACGCCCCCGCGGCTCGACCGCGGGGCGGTGATCGCCGGCGTCGTCGCGGGCGGCTCGTCCGTCGAGGCCGTCATCGAGGACCTGAGCGAGGACGACGGCGGGGACGGAGACGAGGACGACGCGGACGAGGCGGACCCCACCGAGCCCGACCGTACCGAGGAGGAGGAGACGATCCGCCGGCTTCGCGAGCGCGTCGACCGGCTGGAGTCGCACGCCGAGTCGCTGGAGGAGGACTTAGAGGAGCGCGACGACCGGATCGCTGAGCTGGAGGGCGAGCTGGAGGAGGCGAAACGCGAGGAGCGCATCGAGGCGCGCTCGCGGCGCGCGGTCTCGCGGCTCGAACGCGAGACGGACCGGCTGGAGCGCGAGCGCGACGAGGCACAAGAGCGCGTCGCCGACCTCGAACGCAAGGTGGAGACGCTGAAGGAGCTGTGGCGGCTCGACCACTCGAACTTCGGCGACGTGGCCGAGGGGCGGGGGCTGGTGAGCGTGAAGGTGGTCGAGCAGTTCACGCTCGACGCGCTCGACGCCGCGGACGACGCCTACGGGCTCGTCGCCGGCGACGTGGTCTACCTCCGGGACGCGTCGGGCGCTGGCCGGCGGACCGCGGAGCGGCTCGCGGAGGCGGAGCCGCGGGCCGTGATCCGCGGCGAGGGGAACCTCTCGGACGTCGCCGACGAGGTGTTGTTCGAGCGCGCCGTCCCCGTGGTGCCGGCCGACGCCGTGCCGGTCCGCGAGGTGGACGAGCTGGCGGTCGCGAGCGAGGAGGACCTCGCGGCCGCCGTCGAGGACTGGGAGGAGCGCGCCGAGCAGCGCCGGCGCGACGAGAAGGCCGAGCGGATCGACCGGATCATCTCCGAACACCGGGCGGGGCGGACGCTGCCCGAGACGGAGGAGTGAGCGCACCCGGGGACGACCGGAAGGCGAGTCAAAGCGGCCGACGGGCGCGCTGGCGGCGCTCCACGTGAGTCGTCAGCACGCATCCAGAAGTCATATGTCCGGGAACGCACACTCGGAGGTATGGACGCTCACGAGCTGATCACCCGGAACGCGGCCGAGGTGGTCACCGAGTCGGAGATCGAGGCGCTGGCCGACGACCCCGAAGGAAAGCGGGCGTACGTCGGCTACGAGCCCTCGGGCGTGCTCCACATCGGTCACATGCTCACCGCGAACAAGCTCATCGACCTCCAGGAGGCGGGCTTCGAGGTCACGGTCCTCCTCGCGGACGTACACGCCTACCTCAACGACAAGGGGTCGTTCGAGGAGATCCGCCACACCGCCGAGCGGATGCGCGACCAGTTCATCGCCTACGGGCTCGACGAGTCGAACACGCAGTTCGTGCTCGGCTCGGACTTCCAGCTCGACGACGACTACACGCTCGACCTCCACGCCCTGGAGCTCGAGACCACCCTCGCGCGGGCCGAGCGGGCGATGGCCGAGATCAGCTCGGGCGACTCGGTGAAGGTGTCGCAGGCCGTCTACCCGCTGATGCAGGCGCTCGACATCCCGTACCTCGGCGTCGACGTCGCGGTCGGCGGGATGGAGCAGCGGAAGGTCCACATGCTCGCGCGCGACGTGCTGCCGAGCATCGACCGCGAGCCGCCAACGAACCTCCACACGCCGCTGATCGCCGACCTCGCGACCGGCCGCGGCAAGATGTCCTCCAGCGAGGGCGTCACCATCTCGATGGAGGACTCCCGCGAGGACATCGAGTCGAAGGTGAACGACGCCTACTGCCCGCCGACGGCAGATCCGGAGCCGACCGACGACGGCGCGGAGCGCGAGAACCCCGTCGTCCAGGTGTTCGAGTACCACGTCTTCCCGCGGTTCGACGCGGTCACCGTCGAGCGCCCGGAGGAGTACGGCGGAGACCTGGAGTACGACGCCTACGACGCCCTCGAAGCCGACTTGGAGTCGGGCGAACTCCACCCCGCGGACGCGAAGGGCGCGCTCGCCGAGTACCTCGACCGCCTCATCGCGCCGGGCCGCCAGCAGCTCGCCGAGTAAGCCACCCCGCCGGGCGGAGCGCTGTTAGCCGTCTCTTTTCCCCGTGAGCTCCGGCTTTTCGCCCGTCGCGCGGCCGTCGACCTCGCAGGTCCCGTCAAGACAACCCAGTCCGGCCGCCGTCTCGAAGACAGGGAGCCCGCAGTCGCACTCGTCGACGGCGACGCCCGCGGGGAACGAGAAGGTGGTGTCGCAGTCGGGATAGCGCTCGCAGCCGAGGTAGACGCGACCCGGCGCGGAGCGGACCCGGAGGTCCCCCTCGCAGTCCGGGCACTCCCAAGCGCCGTCGAACCGGTCGCTGACGGCCGCCTCCATCGGGTCGCACGCGGGGTCGAGACAGAGGTGGAACGGCTCGCCGCGCTCGACGCGGATCTTCGGGAGCCCGCAGTCGTCGCAGGTCCCGTCCGTGACGCTCGCGCCCGCCGGGAGCCCCCAGCGCGCCTCGCAGTCGAGACACGCCACGTCGCCGCGCGACCGCACGAGCGGGCCGCCGTCGTCGGGGCAGGTGCCGACCGGGACGCCCGCCTCCGTGACGGGGAGCGCCCGGCTGGCTGTCGCCTCCTCGGCGACGACGCGGAGTCGCCGCGATCCGTCGCGAGCGGTGACAGTGAACCCGTCGCCGTCACCCTCGACGACGACGCTCTCGGGGCGGGTGAGCCACGCGACGGGCTGGTAGCCGTCAGCGTCGTGGACGAGCGTCGTGTCGTCGGGTTTGATCAGTACCACGACGCGGCCCCGATGGGTTCGGGTGCGGTCGCCGCGGTCGGTCACCTGACAGTCGCCTGCGAGCACGCGGAGTCGTTCCGGCATAGGACGGGTGGCCGCGGAATGGGTGTTAAGCGGTCGTTGCGGGAGTTTAAGAGAGATACCGGCCGGGTGGCGGTGAGAACGGGTGACGCGACGAGACGGCAGATCGCTCGAACGTCCCGGCCGCTCGTTGATAAGCGGATACCGACGGATCGCAAGATCGGGTTCGGACGCCGGCGCGCCTACGCCACCCGAACCGTCCGCGTCGCCGTGACGGGCAACAGCGGGAGGTCCGGGAAGACGACCTCGACGACGAACTCCAGTTCGTCGGCGTCCGGCGGGCCGAACACGCCGACCGGGACCGTCGTCTCCCCGTCGAGGTACGTCGTCGTCGCGGTCATCTCCACGTCGTTGACGGTGACGCGGATCCCCGCGCGGGCGCTCCCCGAGACGGCCGTGACGGCGACCTCGCACATCTCGTTCTCGCCGACCGCGATGCCGTCGGGGAACTCACCCCAGTCGACGTCGATCCGGGGGCAGTCGCGGGCGGCGTCGACGATCCGCTCCGCCACGGAGTCGCTCATCCCGGCGTTCGCCAGTTCCGCCGGACCGGCGTCGACGACGTCGGCCGGCGAGGTGAGCCCGGCGTCCGCGAGGCGCTCCGCGCGGCCGGAGCCGACCCCCTCGATCGCCGTGAGCGCGACCGCCTCGCGGGAGACGCCGTGTTCGACGCGCGCCTCCACGCGACGGGCGAGGTTGGCGGCGCGCGGGCCCGCGAACCGGTCGAGGAACTCCGCGAGCGCGGCGAGCAGGCGGAGCGCGTTCTGCCGGATCACCCACGCGTCGGAGCGGAGGTCGGAGGGGATCGAGTCGGCCATCCCCGCCAGCAGGATGGCGAACACCTTGCGGTGACCGTCCTCCAGATCGGTGTCGCGGCCGTCGAGGATGCGGTCGACCGCGTCGGCCTCGGCCGAGCGCGCGGAGACGGAGTCGAACTCGCCCGCCGACGCGACGGTCTCTAACACGGCGTCGGCAGTCAGCGTCTCGCGGTCGGCGAGGCGCCGGAACCGGCGGGCGGTGTCGAGCCGGAGGTAGTACTTCGAGGCCAGCCGACCGAGGGCGGTCGGCTCGATCGCGAGGTCGTCGTCGGCCGCGACGAAGCCGTCGTCGACGAGCGATTCGAGGGTGTCCCGCACCCGGTCGCGGAGCGTCGAGAAGTCGTACTGGTCGGGCTTCGACTGCGCGCGGACGTAGTAGAACGTCGTCTCCAACCACGCCATCACGTCTTCGAGCCCCCGGATCGTCCCCATCGCGATCTCGGCGTTGAGGTGCGACTCGAGGTCGGCGGCGAGCCGCGACTCGATCGCCTTCCCCTCGCGCAGCAGTTTCCGGTACTTGTCCGCGTCGGCGCGGTCGCAGACCACCCAGCCGTACCCGACGTCGTCGTACTCCGGCCGACCGGCGCGCCCGAGCATCTGGAGCACGTCCAGCGGCGAGATGTCCGTCTCTCCCTCCAGCGGGTCGTGGTACTTCGTGTCACGGATGACGACGCAGCGCGCGGGGAGGTTCACGCCCCACGCGAGCGTCGACGTCGAGAAGAGGAACTTGATCTTCCCCTGTTTGAACCACTCCTCGACGCGGTCGCGGTCGTCCTTCCCGAGGCCGGCGTGGTGGAACCCGACGCCGTCGGTGACCGACTGGCGGAGCGTGTCGTTGGTGAGCTCTTTCGCCTCGTTGTGGAAGTCGTAGTCGTCGCGCGAGTCGATCGGGATGTCGCGTTCGGTGATCTCGTCGCGCGCCTTCTTCGCGGCTTGGACGGTGTCCTGCCGCGAGGAGACGAACACGAGCGTCTGTCCGTCCTCGCGGACGTGCGGCTCGGCGAGGTCGAGCGCGCGGTAGAGCCGGCGGTACTTGTCCGCGAACGCGTTCGAGCCGTGCGAGTACGTCTTCACGCCGGTCTCGAGGTCGACGGGACGGTACTCGTCGCCGAAGGCGTACGTCGTCTCCGCGGGCGCGTCGAGCCACTCCGCCACGTCGCCGATGTTCGGCATCGTCGCCGAGAGCGCGACCACGCGGGGGTCTTGGAGCCGGCGGAGCCGCGAGACGGTGACTTCGAGCACCGCGCCGCGCTTCTCGGAGTCGAGCAGGTGGACCTCGTCGATGACGACGCAGTCCACGTCGGTGATAAAGGAGTACCGCGCCGAGTCGTGTTTCCGCGTCGCGCTGTCGGCCTTCTCCGGCGTCGTCACCAGCACGTCCGCGCGCTCGGCGCGGCGGGGGTTCAACTCGCGCTCGCCGGAGACGACGTACACGGAGTAGCCGAGATCCTCGAAGCGCTCCCACTCGCTCTCCTTCTCGTTCGTGAGCGCCCGCAGCGGCGCGACGAAGAGCGCGGTCCCGCCCGCGGCGAGCGTCTTACAGATGGCGAGCTCCGCGAGCGCCGTCTTCCCGGAGGCGGTCGGCGCCGACGCGACCACGTTGTGGTCGGTCTCCAAGATGCCCGGCAGCGCCTCCCGCTGCATCCGGTTGAACTCGTCGAACCCGAAGGCCTCCGCGAACTCCGGCACCGCGTCCGCGACCTTCACGGCACACCACACCCGTGCGCGAGTCGTCGGGAACCGCGGCTGTGTCGCATCGGATCGAGAGGGGGGCTTCGAGGGCAAAGGCGTTTCTCATGCGGGCGCGGCGGGACTCGGGCCGCGCGAGCGGCGAGATGTCGAGGTCGCCGAGCGCCGAAGCGTCGCCGCGGACCCACACCGTTTAGGCGACCGCGGTCGACCGCACGGGTATGATCCCCTCGTCGCCGCTCGTCGTCGGTGCGGGCGTCGCGGTCGCGCTGTTCGCGCTGTTCGCGGTCGCCCGTCGGCTCCGCGGCCCGTCGACGGAGGCGCGCGAGTCGAAACGCGCTCACGAGGCGGCCCAGGAACGCGAACCGCCGGTCGAGATCGGCGAGACGTACGAGTTCGGCGTCACCGAACTCACCGACCACCACTCGGGGAACGAGGTCGCCGTCGGCAAGGTGGAGGGATTCGTCCTCTTCACCGAGGACATCCCGAGCGGGCTCGAACCCGGCGACGTGATCCGCGCGAAGGTCCTCTCGTTCAACGAGGGGCGCACCTCAGCCGACGCGACCTTCGTCGGGCGGGCGTAGTTCGGTCGGTTGGGGCGCGGTCGCCGCCGAGTCGGCCGGCGCGACGACGCCGGACGCCGCACCCGAGGCGACCACGTCCGCCCCGAACCGGAGGTTGATACGTGATGGTGACGAAGAGGTGTCGCAATGGCTCAGGCCGGCACCCAGGACCTCACGGAGCGGTTCATTCAGTTCTATCGCAACTACTACCGGGAGGAGATCGGACAGCTCGCCCAACGGTACCCCAACGAGCAGCGCTCGCTGTACGTCTCCTACGACGACCTCTTTCAGTTCGACCGCGACCTCGCCGAGGACTTCCTGAACAAGCCGGAACAGATGCGCGAGTACGCCGAGGAGGCGCTACGGCTCTATGACCTCCCCGCCGACGTCAGCCTCGGCCGCGCGCATGTCCGCATCGAGGACCTCCCCGATAGCGTCGACATCCGCGGTATCCGCGTCCACGACGACCATATCGGGAAGCTCGTCTCGATTCAAGGGATCGTTCGTAAGGCCACCGACGTACGCCCGAAGGTGACGGAGGCCGCCTTCGAGTGCCAGCGCTGCGGCACGATGACGTACATCCCGCAGTCCGACGGTGGCTTCCAAGAGCCCCACGAGTGCCAGGGCTGCGAGCGACAGGGCCCGTTCCGCGTCAACTTCGATCAGTCCGAGTTCGTCGACTCACAGAAGCTCCGTATCCAAGAGTCGCCCGAGGGGCTCCGCGGCGGCGAGACGCCCCAGTCGCTGGACGTCGACATCGTCGACGACATCACCGGGAAAGTGAGCCCCGGCGACCACGTTACCTGCGTCGGTATCCTCCACATCGAGCAGGTCGAACAGGGCAACGAGAAGTCCGCCATCTTCGACCTGTACATGGACGGCGTCTCTATCGCCATCGAGGACGAGGAGTTCGAGGACATGGACATCACCGAGGCGGACAAACGCGACATCATCGAGCTCTCCGAGCGCGACGACATCTACGAGGCGATGGTGGGTTCGATCGCGCCCGCCATCTACGGGTATGAAGAGGAGAAGCTCGCGATGATCCTCCAGTTGTTCTCCGGAGTCACCAAGCACCTCCCCGACGGGTCGCGGATCCGCGGCGACCTCCACATGCTCCTGATCGGTGACCCCGGAACGGGTAAGTGTCTTAAATTTGATACCAATGTGACACTTGCTGATGGACGAGAAGTTCCGATAGGCGATCTCGTCGAGGACAATCTCGATGATCCGAAACCGATCGACGACGGCGTCTTCGACGAGGTCGATTTCGAAATACCCTCGCTACAGTCGGACGGAACGATCGGATCCGCGCGAGCGACGAAAGTCTGGAAGCGGGAGGCTCCCGAGACGATGTATCGTGTCGAGACTGCCTCCGGCATGGAACTGGAGGTGACGCCGTCGCATCCGCTGTTCGTTCAGACTGGTGCCGGACACGTTCCGCGGCGTGCGGATGAACTCGACGTCGGTGACCGTGTGGCCGTCGCATCGCGCGCTGCCACAGATGGCGGTATCGCCGTGTCTGGTAGTCAGAACACCTCGGTCGTAGAGGAAGTCCGATGGGACTCGATCGAGTCCATCGAACGGGTCGAATCCGATGAAGACTGGGTCTACGATCTCGAAGTGGAGAGAACGCACAACTACGTCTCGAACGGGGTCGTCTCTCACAACTCCCAGATGATTTCGTACGTCGAGAACATCGCACCGCGGTCCGTCTACACCTCTGGGAAGGGATCGTCGGCGGCCGGCCTTACAGCTGCAGCCGTGAGAGACGACTTCGGCGACGGCCAGCAGTGGTCGCTCGAAGCCGGCGCTCTCGTCCTCGCGGACAAGGGAATTGCGGCAGTTGACGAGCTCGACAAAATGGACTGCGTCACGGGCGACGCGCTGGTCTCGCTCGCGGACGGCCGCGTCGAGCGCATCGACGAACTGGCGCGGGAGGCCGCCGAAGACGGAGATGTCGAGGAACTCTCGAACGGACGCCATATCCGCGACGTCGACCTCGACGTCTGGTCGATGGACGAGGACGGGAACCTCGTCGAACGGTCCGTCTCCGCGGTCCACGAGTACGACGCGCCGTCGGAGCTGACCCGAGTGACGACGGAGACCGGCGAGTCGCTGACTGCGACCGCCGACCACCCGTTCTTCGTCCTCGACGACGGGGAGCGTGTCGAGCGCGAGGCGGCCGCCCTCGACGGGGGCGACTGGGTGTACGTCCCTCGCGAGATTCCGACGAAGGCGGCGGACGGCGGAGCGGTGGCTGCGAGCGGTGGAAATGGGCCAGCGGCCGAGCCCGGCGACGGGGAGAGCGTCGACGCCGCGATGGCGAGCGTCCTCGGATACCTCTCCGGCGACGGGAACGTCTACTACGACCGCGACGAGGGCGTCTACGGCATTCGGTTCACCAACACGGACGACGACCTCTTAGACGACTTTGAACGCGCGGCGCGCGAGGCGTTCGACGCGGAGCCGGTCCGCCCGCCGAGCGAACGGCGCGACGGCGGCGTCGAGACGGTCCGCGTCACCGGGAAGGAACACGCCGACGCCGTCCTCAACGCGGGGATGAACCTCGGCCGGTACGACGAGAAGTGCTTCCCGACTCCCGTTTCGACCGGAGGCCGCGCGGCGAAGGCCGCGTTCGTCCGGGCGCTCGCCGACAGCGAAGGCCACGTCGACGAGTCGGCCGGAAACGTTCGGATAGCGTCGGCGAGTCGGGACCTGCTCCGCGGCACGCGGAACCTCCTCTTAGGGTTCGGCGTGTCGAGCCAGCTCCAGTACCGCGAGCGAGACGGCGGTCGCGACGTGTACTACCTCACGGTGACCGACGCGGATTCGCTCGCGGCGTTCCGGCGCTTCGTCGGATTCACGGCCACCCGGAAGGCCGAAGCCCTCGACCGCGTCGTCGATTCGGCCGACGGCGGCCGAACGATCCTCGACGTGGTCCCGGACGTCGGCGACGCGCTCGCGCGGTCTCGCGAGTCGCTCCGGCTTCACCAGCGCGAGTGCGGGCTCGACGCGGTCACATACCACGACTTCGAGAGCGGGACTGCGAACGTCTCGCTCCACCGCGCCGACCGGATACTCTCGGCGTTCGAGGATCGGCGTGAACGCGCGACCGAAGACGTGGACGCGCTCGACGCGACGGCGGCGTGGGAGACGCTCTCGGAGCTTCGGCACCGATACCACGTCTCGCAGTCCGAGCTTGCCGAAGGGACGGCGCTGTCCCAACAGCAGATTTCCCGCGAATGGGGCGAACGCGACGAGGTCCGCCGGACGGTGACCGAGCGGCTCCGAGAGATTCTCACCGGAGTCGGGGAGACCGACCTCGACGACCTCCGCGAGTTCGTCCGCGGCGACGTGAAGTGGCGTCGGGTCGAGTCGGTCGAAACCGTCCCGCCGGAGTCGACCGAACACCGCGGCGAGGTGCTCCGACAGCGGCTCGCAGACGTCATCGAGGGACCGGTCGAGACGGCCGAAGAGCGCGCTCGCGACCTGCTCGACCGCGGTCCGGTCGGCGAGACGCGATCGGAGCTGTCGGCGGCGCTGGACGCGTACGGCGTCGGTCAGTCGGACGTGGCGTCGAGGCTCGACGTGACGCAGGCGACCGTCTCCCGCTGGCTGTCCGGCGCCGTCGAGACCGACCGGCTCGACGACGTGCGTGAGGCGGTCGTGGAGGAGGTAAACGCCGTGAAGGCGGAACTGCGGTCGATACTGGCGCGGATCGAGGACGGCGAGCGACCCCGGGTGTACGACCTGACCGTCGAGGAGACGCACAACTTCGTCGCGAACGGGCTCGTCGTCCACAACTCCTCGGACCGCTCCGCGATGCACGAGGGGCTCGAACAGCAGAAGATCTCCGTCTCGAAGGCGGGGATCAACGCGACGCTGAAGGCGCGGTGTTCCCTGCTCGGCGCCGCGAACCCCAAGTACGGCCGGTTCGACCAGTACGAGCCGATCGGCGAGCAGATCGACTTGGAGCCGGCGCTGATCTCGCGGTTCGACCTCATCTTCACCGTGACGGACAGCCCGGACCCGGAGCACGACTCCCGGCTGGCGAAACACATCATCAAGACGAACTACGCCGGCGAGCTCAACACCCAGCGCGAGGAGCTGGCGAGCTCGGAGTTCACCTCCGAACAGGTGGCGGAGGTGACCGAGGAGGTCGCGCCGGAGATCGACTCCGAACTCCTCCGCAAGTACATCGCCCACGCGAAGCGGTCCTGCTTCCCGACGATGACGGAGGAGGCGAAGGAGCTGATCGAGGAGTTCTACGTCGACCTGCGCTCGAAGGGCGCCGACGAGGACGCGCCCGTGCCGGTCACCGCCCGGAAGCTGGAGGCGATGGTGCGGCTCTCCGAGGCGAGCGCGCGGGTACGGCTCTCAGACACCGTCGAGCGCGAGGACGCGGACCGCGCGACGGACATCGTCGAGTCCTGTCTCAAGGACATCGGCGTCGACCCGGAGACGGGCCAGTTCGACGCCGACGTGGTCGAGACGGGCACGTCGAAGAGCCAGCGCGACCGCATCAAGAACATCAAGGGGCTCATCGCCGACATCGAAGAGGAGTATCAGGAGGGCGCGCCCGTCGAGGAGGTGCTCGACCGCGCGGGCGAGATCGGGATGGACCAAGGAAAGGCGGAGGGAGAGATCGAGAAGCTCCGCACGAAGGGCGAAGTGTACGAGCCCAAGCAGGGCCACCTCCGGACGACGTAGATGGACCGGATCTCCGCGATACGGAACGTCGAGGACGCGCTCCGCGAGTTCGAGGACGGCGACGCCGACCTCGCGGCCACCGAGCGTCGCGTCGCGGCCGTGCTCCGGACGTACGCGACCGAGTTCGACGGCGAGGGCGACGTGTTCCGCGCGGTCGGGGACGACCCGGTCGACGGCACCGTGGTCGTCGCGCCCTCTGAACCGGCCGCGCGCGAGCGCGTCCTCGCGGCCAGCGGGGTCGACGACGCACCGGACGGCGGGGAGGAGCCCGCGTTCGACGTCGAGCGGTTCTAGTTACTGACCCCGGCCCCGCGGACGCTGAATCGATCCGGCGTCACTGACGCCGACTGAAACGTTCCGGTCCGGAACGGATATATTTCAAAATCGACCACCGGCGGGCGTGCTGCTGGTCGTGACGTACTCGGCGGCCGCCAGGACCGGCCTCCGAAACCTCTGTCGTCGCCACGAGTCGGTCGTCGCGCGGCGGTTCGGTCGCGCCGCGCTGCTCGACGAGACGGAGTACGCGGCGTTCCTCGCGCTGCGGCTGCGGGAGTCGCACGGCGGGGACGTACAGATAGAGCGCACCGAGCCGTTCAACGAGTTCGTCGCCGTCGACGACGCGGTCCGAGAGGCGGCCGCGGCCTACGCCGACCGGTCCGCGAAGTCGACGCCGTACGCCGCCTTCGCGGCGGGGACGGACCACCCGGACCCGGACGCGATGCGCGGCAGAGAGCTGTGACCGGGGCGAGGTCGACGCAGTCGGGGTCGAACCGAGAGGACAGCGAGGACGGGTCGAACGCCGTCAGGGGGTGTCCCGCTCCGGGCGAGGTTCTCGGACGACTCCCCACCGACGCCGGGCTCCGGCGACAGCTCGCGGCGGCCGCGCGCTCGCGGGGGCGGACCGCGTCCGTCGCGGGAGAGATCGCGGACATCGAGGCGGAGCTCGCGGGGATCGAGGTCGAACCGGTCGACCTGACGGCGGCGCGGCGGCGGGTCGCCGAGGCGACCGGAGAGATCGAGCGGCTGAAAGAGCGGGTCGCGGCGCTGCGGGGCGACGCGCGAGCGCGCCGCGCGGTCGACGCCGAGACGGACGAGACGCTCGACGACTTGGAGGCGGCGGCCGCGGAGCTGTCGGCCGCGCAGACGGAGGCGATCGCCGCCGAGCAGGCGCTCGAACGCGCGAGAGCCGAAGCCGCCCGCGCCCGGGACGAGCGTCGGCGTCGACTGCGGCTCCGCGACCGGCTCCGAAACCGGCGCGGCGTCGCGCGCCGCGAACTCGCCGAGGCGATGTATCCCGAGTTCCGACGCGCGCTCGCGGTCGTTCCGAGCGGCGATCCGAGCGCGGCCGGGACGGGACCGGGCGCGTACGACGGAGACCCGGTCGCGGCGTCGCTCGCGGCCGTCAGGACCGCGGCGCTCGACGGACCGGTCGAGCTGCGCGGCAGCGCGGCGCGGCGGATCGAGGAGTCGGAGCGGAGCCCGCGGTCGCTCCTTCGGACGGCCGATGTTCGCTTTCGAGGCGCGCGCGACGGGCGCTGAACCCGACGGGGTCGGGTTCGCCTGAGCGTTAAATACGATTCCGCGGGACCCGGCGCATGGAACTCGACTGGTCCGTCGACCGCGAGGGGGACACGTCGCTCGTCGGTTTTCGGGTGCGCAACGACGGGGCGGTCCCGCGGCGTGTTCGGATGGAGAGCCGGCTGAACGGTCCGCTGCTCCCGCCGCGGCGCGGCGGCGTCCCCGAAGCCGGGTGGGACGCAGCGGGTGTGACCGCGGTACTCGACCCGGGCGAGCGCGCGGCGTTCGGGTTCGCCGCGCTCGCCGACCCCGTCGACCCGCCGGTCGAGATCGCGAACGTCGAGCCCGTGTCGTCGGACGCCGACGAGGCGCACGAGACGGCCGCAGGCGGGACCGACCTCGCACGGGCGGCGGTCCGGGACCTCGAATCGTATCGGCCGCCGCGCGCCGCCGTGGACGGAGCGGAAGGGCGCCACGGGACCCCGGACGCGGGCGGCGACGCGGGGGCCTCCGGTTCGGACGGGCACTTGCCGGGCCGGGAGGATGCCGAGGGTGACGGCGACGCGGAGAGAGCCGAGGTCGACGGCGACGCGGAGAGAGTCGCGGCGCGAGTCGAGCGCGACCCGGACCAGTCGGCTACGCCCGAGTCACCGCGGGGAAGTGCGGCCGGTGGCGGCGTCGACGCGTGGTTCGCGGCCGTCGAGGCGCGGATCGAGCGGGCGGAGCGCCTGACCGACGCCGACCTCGCGGCGGCGACGACGGTCGTCGAGGAGGTCGACGGCCTCGACGGGGTCGGAGCGCTCGACGAGCGCGTCGCGGCCGACGCCGAGCGGCTGCGGGCGGTCCGCGACCGTGCCGCGGCGCTGGCGGACCGCGCCGAGGAGAGCGAGATCCCGGTCGAGGCGCTGGAGGCGCTGGCGTGATCCTCGCGGTTGCGGGCGGGAAAGGCGGCGTGGGGAAGACGACGCTCGCGTACAACGTCGCCGCCGCGCTCGACGCCGTCGTCGTCGACGCGGACCTCGGGATGGCGGACCTGCCCGACGGCCGCGGCCCCGACCTCCACGACGTGCTCGCCGGCGCGGCGGCCCCGACGGAGGCGCTCCGTCCCGGCCCGGTCGACATCGTCCCGTGCGGGCGGACGCTGGCGGGCGCTCGGGCGGCCGACCTGACGCGGTTGGCGGAGGCGGTCGCCGCGGTCGAGCGCGAGTTCGGGACGGTCGTCGTCGACTGTCCCGCCGGACGCCGCGCCGACGCCGGCGGGCCGCTCGCGGTCGCGGACGCCTGCCTCCTCGTCGTCTCGCCGCGCGCGTTCGCGCTCGCCGACGCGATCCGGACGCGAGAGCTGGCCCGAGAACTCGACGCCGGGTTGGTCGGCTGCGCGGTCAACCGCGTGACCGAGCCGCCGCCGGTCGACCCGATCGGTGACGCGCTCGGGGCGCCCGCGGAGGTCGTCCCGGCCGACCCCCGCGTCGGCCGCTCGGTGGCGACGGAGCGGCCGGTCACGACCGCCGCGCCCGAGAGCGAGGCCGCCGCGGCGGTCCGGGCGCTCGCGCGACGCGTTCCGGAGTGAACGCCGGAGGGGGCGCCGCCGTCGCGACGGGCGCGGCGCGACATCGGGCCTTTTTACCTCGGGCGTGCCCTCAGCGAGGACGATGCTCGAAGTCGCGTTCGTCGTCGGCGTCGCGGTCGTCGCCGCGCTCGCGGTCGCCGTGGGGCCGCTGTACGCGGCCGACCGGTTCCGCGACCTGCGGGAACCGACGGACGCGGAGCGAGCGCAGATCGTGGCGCTGGCGGAACCGGGCGGACTCGCCGTCGAGCGCGTCGCGATCGAAGCCGTCGACGGCGCGGGCGGGGACGGCGCCGCAGCCGACGGTCCCGCCGAGGTGTCGGTCCGGGGACCGCCCCGTAGACGGGTGCTGTTCCTCACCGAAGACGTGTTGACCGACCTCGACGAGGACGCCGCGGTCGGGCTGTTCGCGGCGGAGGCCGGCCGCGTGACGACGTACTACGCCGAGTTCCGCGCCGTCGCCGTCGGCGCCGTGCTCGGGGCGCTGGCCGCGGTCGTCACGACCCTCGTCCCCTTCGAGTCCGGGTTCGCCGCGCTCGTCGCCGTGGGGCTCGTTTCTTTCTGGGCCGGTCGGCGGGTCCAGTACGCGGCGGACGCCCGCGCCGCGGACGCGGTCGGCGCCGACCGCGTCGCCGACGCGTTCGAGCGCGTCGCGGAGCGCCGCGGCGTCGAGCCGGAGACCGGCGACTGGTCGACGTGGTTCGAGGTACAGCCCCCGCTCGGGGATCGGGTCGCGCGGCTCCGCGAGCGGGCTGCCGACGCGGAGTAACGAGTGAAGGGACCGAGGCGGCCGGGGTCAGTTCCCCGAGCGCTGAGCGACGGCGGAGTCGGGGCCGACGCGGACGTCGTAACCCGCGACGGTGAGGGAGACGTCGGCGTCGGACCGCCCGGCGACGAGCGAGTTCAGCGCGTCGGGGTCGACGTGTTCGTACAGTACCACGCCCTCCTCGGGGAGGTCCGCCGGATCGACGCCGGCGAGATCAGCTATCGCTTCGACGACGGCGAGACTGGGACTGGGACCGCTGCCCCCGTGACGGACGCGGGCCCGCTCCGGAACCGAACCGGAACCGCTCGATTCGGCCGTTACGCTGCTCATACCCCTTAGAGGCGGATATCACACATAAATCAGTCGTTCAATTTATCATATATGATGCCTTGCCCGCGACAGAGTCTCTGAACCGGGAGCCGGGCGCGTCTCGGTCCCGGAACCGTTACCAACCAGCCGCACGCGTGTAGAGACAACTCGAATGCGACTCCCGGAACGACAGCTCGCGGTCCTCGAGGCCGCGAGCGCGACGGACGAACGAACGGTGGCAGAGATAGCCGCGGAGACCGACCTGAAGCCGGAGACGGTGGCCGGCGCGGCCTTCGACCTCGCCGACGAGGGGCTCGTTGAGGTCGGTTCGGTGACCGACCGGACGCTCGCGCTCACCGACGAGGGGCGGCGCTACGTCGACGAGGGGCTACCCGAGACGCGGCTCTACCGCGCCGGCCGCGACGCGGGGGCCGACGCCGACTCGGTCTCGATGGGCGCAGTCATCGGTGAGGCGGCGTTGGACGGTCCGGAGGTCGACATCGCGCTCGCGAACTTCGCGCGGAAGGGGTACGGGAGCGTCGACGGCGGCGAACTCTCGGTCGACCCCGACGCCGATCCCGACGACGCCGAGGCGACGGCGCTCGCGGCGCTCGCGGAGGCCGACGCCGACGGGGGGAGTCTCGACGGGGACGCCCTCGACGTTGACGAGGCCGTGATCGATCGGCTCGACTCGCGCGGGCTGATCGCGGTCGGCGAGTCCGTCACGCGGACGGTCCGGCTCACAGACGAGGGCGTCGACGCGCTGATGACCGGCGTGGAGGCGACCGAGACGGTCGGGGCGCTCACGCCTGAGCTCCTCGCCAGCGGCGAGTGGCGGGACGCCGAGTTCGCCGCGTACAACGTCGAGGCGGAGGCGGAGACGGCCCGCGGCGGTCGCAAGCACGTCCTCCGTCGGACCGCCGACCGCGTGAAGGACGTCCTCGTCGGCATGGGGTTCCAAGAGATGGAGGGCCCGCACGCCGACGCCGACTTCTGGATCAACGACTGCCTGTTCATGCCGCAGGACCACCCTGCCCGGACCCACTGGGACCGGTTCGCGCTCGACGTGGACCGCATGGAGTCGATTTCGGACGAACTGATGGCCCGCGTCGAGTCGGCCCACCGCGACGGGTGGGGCAACGACGGCGACGGCTACCACTCGCCGTGGTCGGAGGAGTTCGCCCGCGAGGTCGCCCTCCGCGGACACACCACGTCGCTGTCGATGCGATACCTCTCCGGGGTTGCCGGCGCGGAGCTGGAGCCGCCGCAGCGCTACTTCTCGGTCGAGAAGGTGTACCGCAACGACACCCTCGACCCGACGCACCTCCTGGAGTTCTTCCAGATCGAGGGGTGGGTGATGGCCGAGGACCTCTCGGTGCGCGACCTGATGGGCACCTTCGAGGAGTTCTACCGGCAGTTCGGGATCACGGACATCCGGTTCAAGCCGCACTACAACCCGTACACCGAACCCTCCTTCGAGCTGTTCGGGGAACACCCGGAGACGGGCGAGGAGATCGAGATCGGCAACTCCGGCGTGTTCCGGGAAGAGGTCACCGGCCCCCTCGGCGTCGACTGCGACGTGATGGCGTGGGGGCTCGCCTTAGAGCGGCTCGCGATGCTCACCACCGGCGCGGAGGACATCCGCGACCTCCACGGGACGCTCGCGGACATCGAGTTCCTGCGGGACGCGGAGGTGAGCTACTGATGCCCGTCGTCGACGTCGACCCGGACGAGCTCCGCGAGCTCACCGGTCACGAGGAGAAAGATGACGAGGAGCTGAAGGCGGACCTGTTCGGGCTCGGCCTGGAGTTCGAAGGCGAGACCGACGACGGCATGTACCAGTTCGAGTTCGCGCCCGACCGGCTCGACCGCCTCTCCGTCGAGGGGGTCGCCCGCTCGCTGCGCTACCACTACGGCGACGCGCGAGGCGTCTACGTGCCGAACACGAACGACCCCGAGTGGAGGATCGAGGTCGACGAGTCGGTGCCCGACGAGCGCCCGTACGTCACCGGCGCGGTGGTCCGCGGCCTCGACCTCGACGAGGCGGCGCTGGAGTCGCTGATCCAGCTCCAAGAGAAGCTCCACGCGACGATGGGACGGGGGCGCGCGAAGGGCGCCATCGGCATCCACGACCTCGCGATGGTGAAGGGCGCGCCGCTCCAGGAGGGCGCAGAACCGTCGATCACCTACCGCGGCGTCGACCCCGAGGGCGACACGTTCGTCCCCCTCGACGCGAACGACGAGCTGAGCCCGGCCGCGGTGCTGGAGGAGCACGCCACGGGCGAGACGTACGCCGAACTCGTCACGGACCTCGATCGCTACCCGGCGATCTACGACGAGCTCGGCCTGTTCTCGTTCCCGCCGGTGATCAACGGGAAGCGCACCGAGGTGACGACGGGGTCCCGCGAGCTGCTCGTCGAGCTCACGGGCACCGACCAGTGGACTATCGACCGGATGTGTAACATCATCTGTTACGCCCTGTCGGCCCGCGGCGCGACGATCGAGGAGGTCGAGGTGAACTACGCCGACGGCGCGACGCACCCGAGCGAGTACGGCGCGGAGCTCGTCCGGCCGAACCTCGACGTCGATGAGAAGACGGTGTCGCACGAGCGGATCGAGACGCTGCTCGGCGTCGACTTCGAGCCCGAGGAGGTCGTCGACTGCTTCGAGCGCGCCGGACTGGACGCCTCGTACACGCTCGGCGAGGACGTCCGCTACGAGGTGGAGATCCCGCCGTACCGCGTCGACGTGCTCCACCCCCTCGACCTCGTCGACGACGTGGGGCGCGCGTACGGCTTCGACAACCTGACGCCGCGCTACCCCGACGTGGGCACCGTCGGCGGGCGCCACGAGCGCTCCCGGCTGGAGGACGCGGTCCGTACGAGTCTTGTCGGGCTGGGCTTCGAGGATCTGCTGAACTTCCACATGACGAGCGGGACCGAGAACTACGACCGGATGCGGATCGAACCGGGCACGGGCGGCGCCGCGGTCGGAGACGGCGACGGGGTATTCGGCGGCGGCTCCCCCGTCGAGATCACCGAGCCGTACAGCGAGGAGTACACCCAGCTCCGAACGTGGGCCCTCCCGTCGCTCGTCATGCTGTTGGAGCGGAACACCCACAACGCCTACCCGCAGGACGTCGCCGAGGTCGGCTTCGTCGCCGAGCGCGACGACGACGCGGACACGAACGTCGCCGAGTCGCGGCACGTCGCCGGCGCGGTCGCCCGGCGCGACGCCTCCTATGAGGCCGCGAAAGGCCGGCTTCAGGCGCTGTGCGACGACTTCGACGCCGACCTAGCGACACCCCGAGTCGAGCATCCGACGTTCATCGATGGCCGCGCCGCCGCGGTCGTGATCGACGGTGAACGCGTCGGCGTGATCGGTGAGATCCATCCCGCGGTACTCGTCGAGCACGATTTGGAGGTGCCGGTCGCCGCCTTCGAGTTCGACCTCGACGCGCTGCGGTAGACTCTCGACCGGATCACGTACCGACGCCGGACTTTCCGTTCGGTCGGTTCTATCACGGATTATCACGGAGAGTGGCTGGAGCAGAAGACATATATTCCCCTTAGCGCAGTTCTCGAGCATGGACTGCGAGAGATGCGGCGTCGACGCCACGCTCACGCACCGGGACGTCGACGGGTTCGCGTACTACCTGTGTGAGGCCTGTATCGGCGGGTGGGACGCGGTTCGGACGCGATCGCCCGAGGCTTCGGACGAGAGTCGCTCGGCCGCGCAGTAGGCCCGAGCACCGGGTCGGCGGCGCGCGGTGACGCCGGGGGGACGCTCGCCAGCGAGAGCGACGCGCAGTGCCCCCGACAAGATGCGTGCCCGCGAGAGCGACGCGCGCAGAGTGGTCAGTAGGATCGAAACGGAAGGCGGTGATCGGGGCGCCCCCCCCTCCCACCGCTTCTCGGCAGGGAGCACGCCGACGCGGGGGAATGATCCCTCGACGCGGTCGATGACGGGATCAATTCTGTGTTGCGAAATCTAGCTCTGAATACCCGTACCTGTAGCACGTAATGCCGTTCTCCTCACAGTGCTTCGCAAGCTCTCTCGGCGGGACATCCTCCTCGAAATCCCCAAAGAATTCGACTGTTACATTGTCATCGACCGTGTAGCCGAACACCTCGAAGTCGTGCCCGGAGAAGCTCTCGGAGTTACACCGTCGGATCGCTTCCTCGTTTTCTCCGTCGTCGTACATCGCGAGCTGTCCGGCGATCCGGCTGGCGTGTCCCGAGTCGTCGCTCATTCGCCCGCCCCACCGTCGAGATCTCGGTCGTAGGGGCCGATCGGCGTCACCAGTTGAACGAACTCGCGGTCAAATTTAGCACCGGTCTTGCGGTCACGCAGATGCTGAAACACACCGTCAGTCTCGTCGCTCGCGACGCATTTCTGACACCAGAAGTGGTGATTCGTCGGTTCCCACAAGCGGTGGCCGCGGGGACAGACGTACCGCCACCTGTCCTGCCGGCCTTCGATCCACACCACTTCTTTCGGAGGCATCAGTTCCGAACGAAGTACCGGTGTTAAAAAGAAAATATCCTGACGCGCACGGTGAAACTGAAAGAAGTCATGTCCGGCGATTGTGTTGCGGTTCCTCGGTCGATCGGGGATTTCAAACCCCGGCGCGTAGTGGTCAAACGTGGCTTTCGTGCCCTATCACGGAAGCCCGCGCGGGCCGGCTGTCTCCAGCAGTGGGGTCCGCTTTGCTTCGAGCCGGGACCCATCGGAGAGCGACGGGTCCGCGAGAGTGCTTCCGTTGATTCGGATCTAACGTAGCGGGTAATTGTATTTTGATACTATATAGCATTACATACAAACTGATTAGAAGCAACCAGACGCATCGTAGGTGATGTTATCACACCGGAACCGATTCGTAGGTGTATGCGGCCGCTGGTGTCGTGGATGACCAAGTCGGACCCGGCGATCTTGGAGTTGCTACACGAGTCCGACCTAGATCTGCCACCCGCGGTTATTTCTCACAACGTCGCTGGAGTGTCTCATCCGACGGTGAAACGGAGGCTTCCGATTCTCGACGAGCATGGACTCGTCGAGAGGGTCTCCGAGAAGCGAGGGTACTATCGGATCACCGAACGCGGTTGTGCGTACCTCTCCGGCGGTCTCGACGCCGACGATCTCGAAGAGAAGTGAGCCGACCGGTCAGTTACTCGACGCCGAGCTCCCGAGCTGCGTCCGCCGAAATTGTGAGCCCGGCGTCTGCCGTAGTCACAGATTCGTCGAGGACATCGTCCAGAACCTCGCGGAGTTCCGTGATGAACGAGCTCGGGCGTTCCACTTGGACGCGCGTCGTCGACTTGTCGGCGTAATTCAATCCGCGGTGTCGAACGTACGTCCGTGCGAATGATCGTCGGACCGATCGAGGCACGTCCCACACAACCGCCGGCAGGTGGTCAAGGGACGTTTTCCCGCCGGTCGGCGCGCCCATCGCGACGAGGCACCGACCGAGAACCGTGCCGTCACAGGTTGGGACGATCTCGCTCGCGCGGCCCGGCTCATCGGCGTTGCGGGTGCGTGTCTCGACGCCGAGGCGCTCGAAAGCGTCGCGGATCTCCTTTGCGCCCACCCGGCTCCCTGGCGTCACCGCCGGGACGTAGTTCCCCGCCGGGATGCTCCCCCCGGCGAGGACGTGCGCGAGCAGGCCGACGAGCGCGGCCGCCGTCTCACTATCGGGGTCTGGATCGAGCCAACCGCGGTCGATCGCGGTGTTGATCCCCCGAACCGGGTCGGGAACGACATGCTTGAGCCAGCCGCGGACGCGCTCGTCAGGGAGGTCAAGCGCACGGCCGACGCGGACCCGGCCGGCGTTCGGATTCTCGGCGGCGTACTCTCGGACGCGACGGTAATCGAGCACCTTCTCCCACGGGTCCGGATACACGCGATCGCTGTAAGTCCGGGAGATAGATGTGGCCGTGGGTTCCATGAGTAGTGCGTCCAAGTCAACTGATTTGACTCTGCTCATCTAATTTTCTCCGCTGATATTCGTGCCAGTAAGTACATAAGCTAGGTCCGTCTTTTCTTCAGTAACCAGCAACCGATCTGAACGGGTACGAGACCGAGTATGCGCCGACGACGGCGCTTGTGTCTCCGGATCTCGTTCATCGGTGGCCGCTGGGTTCAAACTATGAAACCAAGCAACCAATCCAACGCGGAAGACAGGGCAGTAAGTCCCGTCATCGGCGTCATCCTCATGGTCGCGATTACCGTCATCCTGGCGGCCGTCATCGGGACGTTCGTCCTTGGTCTGGGTGACCAGATAGGCGATACTGCGCCGCAGGCGAGTTTCGATGTTGATGATGCTACTGCTGACGCAACTAATGGCGTTAGTCTCACACTCGCCAAAACCGGTGGACAGGATCTAGATGCAAGAGACTTAGTCTTGAGTGTTGACGGATCACGGACAAACACTAGCGTTGAGTCTGGGCTGGGGTCAAATACGTGGCAGACTGGCCAGTCAGTGCGCTTCACTGACGAGGGTAGCGCTTCGTACTCCTCTGGTGACCGTGTAACGGTCAGGTTGATTCACGACCCGTCCGGAAACGCAATTTACTCGACGACGCTCACAGCCGAGTAACTCTCGCTGAATTTACCTCCATCGGCTTTCTATTTCGGTCCGGTAACGTAACCCGAGTACATCTGTATTAAACGGCTGAATCGTCGCCGGGTCGAGGTCGCTGCAAGCGTCACAAATATTCTCTTCTGACTGAATCAGGTGTGCGAGCGCCGCGTCGATCACCACGCTCATCGGCGGGTCGTCGTCAGAGCTGTTCGCAACAATCTCGCTCGCCTTTTCGACCTGTCGTTCGCGTTCGTCGGTGATCTTGAGGCTGGTTCGACGGGTCATTTATACCGCATCGTATGTACAGGGGTCGCGATCCCGTCATTCTGGAGTGACTGAACTGGTCCGTGTTGAAGTGGTACCCACGAATCGACCACAATCCTGACGACCACCACTCGCAACCTGACCGATTTCTATGTACCTCACGCGCTGATCGCGCCGAGCGGAGTACATAGATCGCGGATCATGAATACATCTGCGTCGGACCCCACGAAGTCGCACCGAGAACCCTCTTCCACGAGGTTTCACGCTCGCCCCACGAGTTCCAACAGCGTCGGCACTTCACCGTTCTCGGGGAAGCGCACCAGGTACGCGCGCTCGCCGACCCGCTGCGTGTGAGCGTCGGCTTCCTTGATCGAGCCGTCCTCGGCGACTAATCCGTCCAGTTCGAGGTGCTGTTTGTCGATCGTCACGGTTCCGCTACCGTCGCGGTCGACGAGACTTCTGAATCCCATTGACCCTCGCGGGCACGGTGGTTCAATTAAGGATAGCTCAAGATGACACCAATAGATTATTTAGCTACCATCCGGTAGTTCACCCGAAATCACCAGACAGGAGCGACCCCCGTGGTGTTACATTACGGACTTGATCCATGGGGTGGTAGGGTTCTTTATAAAAAAGTCCACGCCGTCTTGTGTTTCAGAAACGTAATGTAGCGACACGGGCGCGACAGGCGCTACTTCGACTGTCGAACGACTCGACCTTTGGGACGTGAGACGGCCGAATTCGACGTCGTTGAAACGGTGATCTCTGGCATCGTTCAGCCGGCGATGACAAAATCTACACCGGTGTAGCACCGACGCCAGAGCGAATGGCCGACTCGTTGTGGTACCCGTCCGTCGAAGACGTCGTCACCATCCACGACGATGTCGTCGCGGAGTACCCCGACACTCCCGCCGGTGTTCGGAACCGCGGTGACATCGAGTTCGCACTGAACTACATCGAAGAGGGGAGCTTCGGCTCAGCGCCGGAAACCGTCCACGAGAAGGCCTATCACCTCCTCCGACTTCTCGTTGCCAATCACCCCTTCGTCGATGCGAACAAACGTACCGCGCTCAACGTGACGGTCGTCTTTTACTTCCTCAACGGGTATCGGTTCGAGTACGACAGCGAAGTGAGGGCGATTCTGAAAGCGTTCGGCACCGACGAAGCGGCCGTCGATGAGGAGAGAACCACCGACTATCTCCGATCTCACACCGAAGCACTCGATCTGGCCGGTGAGATCGAAGAGTGGCGAGACGAACTCGTCCGGTACGGGCTATCGGAGTTGACAGGCGATTCGTCGGACCCGAACGATTAACGGCGTTCGACCCGTTCCTGTAGGTATGGCCACCGAAGAGGGAGCAGAAGCGACGTCACCGCTCGACGACGTGATGGCGGACATCCGGCGGGAGCTGGTTCGACGGGTCGCGGCGGACGACCGAGATTCGAATCGGGACGTCTACGACGCCCTCGAAGACGAATAACCGAACTGTACGGTACTGTTATACGACTGAGAATGACCTACATGCGGGCCCTTGCTTGTGGGAAGTTCAAGATGACGTGGACTCTATACTCGGATGATTTCGACTGTTCACTGTTTCTTGAAGAGCTTGGCTACTGACCTTGCTGTCGGAATGAGTTCAAGAGGTCAACGCGCGGTTCGAACTCCTCTTGGAATTCGTCCATCGCATCCACACCCCATTCGACCAAGTGATTTTGCTGGTCTGCGGTTAGATCGGTGATCGTCCTATCAATATCTTCAGGCAACTTGATCCGGGAGGCTTGTTTCTCAGGCAACCGTTCACACGCTAACTCAACACCTAAATTGCTCTCAATATCCGTTCGGTCGCGTTTCAGCGCCTCGAATATCTCCTCGTTGCGTTCCTTATCCGACGTGGAGATGTAGAGCTCGACGGAGAAATTCGGCCCTTGGTGGAACACCCAGCCGAATCGGACGCCAGAGATGCCGGCACTGAAGATTAGGTAGTTCCGAGGCCCAGGTTTGAGTTTGTACCAGTTTGGACGTCGCTGCGAGTACGCCTCAACCGTCTCAGCGAAGAACTGACGGTAGCTATGCTCGGAGTCGGAAAGAGACTCAGTACTCACCTCGCGTTCCCATTCATTCGGCTCAACGACGACTTCGAACTCGAACCCACGCTCCTCGGATCCCTCGATACTCACGACGCGGGGTCTGATCGCGAAGAACTTCGCACCTTTCGGCCCGGTTTCGTTCAACCATTCGAGGACGCTCCGGTGCTCCGGCCGGAACTCCTCGGCGAGCCACATCGTGAACCCGGCGTTCTTTTCCGACGAGTACGTCAGGAGTTTCCCCAAGTGATTGTGGTCTGTTCGATTGTATTGGTTCTCGATGACGACGGTCTCACCCGTGTTCATCTCCCGTGCGACGATGTCGGCCGAGAAGTCGCCGACGGCTTCCTCGGCTCGTGCGTCCTCGATTTCTATCCCCAACTCGGACGCGAGCAGGTCGATGTTCTCTGTCAACCATCTCGTGAAATCCCGCTCTTCGTTCTCCCACACCGAGCGGAGGTCGTGCTCGTAGATTCGCGAGACGTTGTGGTCCATAGACAGGCGTCGCCGGGTGTTTTGATAAATGCTTGTGGGCCGTCCCGGAGCGTCGTGCGCTGCGATTCGTTGCCGGACGCACCCCCCTCCCGGCGAAGATGACCCTGAAGAGATGAATACGAGTGTCGAATTCGATACAGAGGCGACTCTGGGATCGTGTCTCGTGTTACGACACTGGAATCGCAGTCGAGTACCGCTGTAGTTTGCTGGACGTACCCCCCCTCCGTCCGTCTCTTCCACTCAAAGCCCGATAGAGTACGATACAGTCGTGCTGCGGCTGACGGGTCTCTAAACCACATCTCAAGTGTCCATACTACCCCAACGGGACAGTTTTTTGCGAATACCGAGGAGATCTACACTGAATGGTAGAGCCGATCTTAAAATGGGCAGGTGGAAAGCGCCAGCTTCTCTCAGAAATCACGGCGCTGTTTCCAACCACATATGAGGCGTATCACGAACCGTTCGTGGGAGGTGGCGCTGTCTTTTTTGATCAAGATCCTGACGATGGAACGATCAACGATCTGAACACGCGGTTAACTACCTTTTATGAGATCGTTCGAGATCAACCAGACGCACTTATACACGAAAACAAGACGCACGAGCACACGGAAGAATACTACTACAACGCTCGCTCGGAGTTTAATGCTCTCTTCTCACGGTCGAATATAACGCGGGACGAGCGAGTCCGAGAGGCAAGTTTGCTTTTATATTTGAATCGGACCTGTTTCAACGGATTGTACCGAGAGAACAGTGACGGCGAATTTAACGTCTCTTTCGGCCGGTATTCAAACCCAGACTGGGTACAAGAACAGCGGATCCGAAAGGCATCGCGCGTCCTCCAAGGCACGGCCGTATTCAATACGGATTTCAGCTACGTCGTCGATGAGGCTTCCAGCGGCGATCTTGTGTATTTTGATCCGCCGTACGAACCGGTGTCGAAAACCGCGGATTTCAATTCGTACCAAGCAGAGGGATTCGACCCAGAGGATCAACGCCGACTTCGCGATGTCGTGGTGGAACTCACGGAGATGGATGTTTCCGTGATCCTCTCTAACTCCCCGCCAGTCACGGAGTTATACGAGGACCACGGCGTGTTCTCGATCAGATATGTAGATGCTACTCGTGCGATAAACAGCGATGCCAGTAGTCGCGGGGAGGTCTCAGAAGTTCTCATTACAAACGTTCCAGCAGAGGCGCAGCGGAGAAAGACTCTCTCCGACTTTACTGAATGAGCTGTCGAAGACCGCTCAACGTGGCGTTGAGTCCAGCACGTATTGTTGCTCAGATCCCCGGCCGCTCGTCGTGATTTCAGGGAGACAAACGAGCCACTCGCCAACGGTTCGGGCGCGTCGACGCGTGGTTGAATCCGAGAGAGTGGTCTCGTCTGCGAGGATCTCCGTAATGTCGCGTCGAGAGAGAGTACCGTCTTCTTCGAGTTGAGCGTATACACGGGAGATGATCTCGACACCACGGATCTGCTGTGTAAGGAGGGCGTCCGCAGATTCTCGATTGCCGCGATCGAGATACGTGAGATATTCCTCGCCGAGGCGGGTGAGTCCCCAGCGACGGATGGTGTGGTTGTCGATCTCGACTTCCTGTTCTTTGTGGAGGAACTGGAGAAGCCACGCGGCGATACCGTAGTAATCCGCTTGCCGCGGATCGAAGCTGTCTGAATCCGTCTGTCTTCGAACGTATTCTGCGATATCGGGTTTAGTATCAGAACCCATTCCGACCGCTTGGATGACAGTGCGAATCACCTCAAAGTTGTCCGCCTGTGGTACCTCTAGAGATGGGATGGTATCGGTGCGCTCCGGTTTCTCGAACGCACTCCAGAACGTGGGGTCAAGTTCGTAGGATTCGTCGTCTGTAACAACACCAATACCGCTCTCAACCATGATGTCTGTGAGACGGTCACCGTCGATCAATCGGATGAAATCTTGGTCTGCGCTTGTCTCGGCTCCAGAGGTGAACGAGGAGGTCGTGATCACCGTTCCGATGTGATACTGTTGCTCCGAAAGAGCGCCTTTAAATCCGCGGAGGGTGCGGGCGCCGACGCTGTTCCCGGTAGCATATTGTTTCGCTTGTACGCCGAGCCGAGCGTGGAACAGTTCTCGATCGATGACAGCGTGAATATCGATCCCGCCATCGCCACGGAAGGGCGTTAGCTCAAGTTTACGAGTTGGCTCCGCACGCTCGATCACCATCTTACAGAGCTGTTCAAACTGCTGTGTTGAATAGATGCTGAGTCACGGTTACAGCGGCTCACATAGTGGTTCTATGTTGGTAATGGCGAACATCAAGACGATTTCACGGAACTGCCGATACCAGCCAAGCGCTCGCACGGCATCGC
>NZ_NEWJ01000029.1:0-33059 GCF_002135045.1 Halorubrum sp. SD683 | reverse complement strand
TCCGAAGGGTAGTTTGGCCACGTGTTACTGAGCTATTCGCCACGAGTCTGAACTCGTGCGACTAGCATGGCTAAATCGGATCCCAATAGCAATGGCCTCCGGCAGGATCAACCGGAATGAGTATCCTTCGAGCCTGATTCCCGGCTCGAAGGGGGTGTTGGCGGGTGTCAACTTCGGTTGAGACGAAGGTTGACACACCATTGCATTGGTCTGTGTGGTGTCCGGTCCATCCAGCGGCTTGGATGACACCGAACGACCACGGCTCACATCAGATCGCCGCTTACGCCGGAGCGCAGGGGGCGCGATCCTCATCCTTCGCGGACCTGAACGTACCGGACGGCGGGTCATAAACCCATCGAAACGGTACGGGTCCAGCGAAACCGGGCCGAGTTGAACGGCCCGAGTCCGCGTTGCGTTCTTCGCATTTCTTCGAATGCCCGGGGTATACTTAACCCCGTCGAACCAACTCCACTACGTCATGCGGTTTCATGGCGTAAAACAGTGATAACTGACCGGATCGAATCGATGTGCGGCAGCGTCTATCCGAGACGAGTTCTCTGTGCTGGTGTAGTGATCAAGCCCGGACTGTTCCGGTTGAGCAGTACCGAAAACGAGAGATCGGAACCGGAGCGTCCGGGAGCTACTCCTCGTCGAGGTACTCGATGCCCTGCTTCGAGACGTTAGCCTTAGTGATGTCGTTGAGGTCGTTGAGCCAGAAGTCGTCGTCCGCCTCGTCGACCTCGGGGGCGTTGTCCTTCCACGCCCAGCCCTCGTACTCGTGGACTTTCTGCGTCCCCTTTTCACGGAGACGGAGCGTCGTTCGTTGCGCCTCCTCCTCCGAAGGCGCCGGCTCGAGCGTTCGAGCCGCCTTGAGTGCCGCCTGACGCGGCATGTTCCCCGAGAACTCACTCGGTTCCGATCCGTCTTCCTCTCGAAGGGCAAAGTTTCGCTTACCGTCTTCACGTACCATGGTTTTGCCTCCATGTGACACCAGCACACAGTGTGTAATAAATATATCGGGGAAATGAAAGCTGTGCGGCACAATATTTATATACTATCTCGGCCGCTGCTAGCGGTTTGGAACGCCGACGAGACGAGTTGACCGACCCCCGGAGGATTTCAGGCGGACGGCGAGCGCGAGACGGTGTTCATACGAACAGTCGGGGGGGAGTTGCCAGTCGGTCGACTAGCCGGGGAGTCGATCGGCCAAGGGAGCCGACGACGCACCCGCGCGGTTGGCTCGTCGGGCATACGAATACGCGTAAACAACACTTATGTATCTGCTATGGCGAAGTGCGACAAGTACACCCGCGATGGTCCGCAAAAAGAAGCTCAGCCCCAGTGGCGCCAAGGACGACGAGGGGGAGTACCACAACGTCCACGTGAACCTTCACGAGGACGAACTCGCCGTCGCCGGCATGGAAATCGGCGACGAGGTGTTCGTCCGAGTCCGAGACGGGAAGATAATCATCCAGAAGGCGGACGCGAACCCGGAGCAGCTCGAACACGACTTCTGACGCGGACCCGCGGGATTTTCGTCGGCAAGGACGCCGCCAAGCGGTCGCGACGCGGACTGCGGTCGGCGGATTGATTGTCACTCGTGACGAGACACGCACGATGGGCGCGTATGACCTGTTGAAGCCAGCACTGTTCCGGCTGCCGCCGGAGACCGCACACGGACTGATCCACGGACTCCTCGGCGGCGTTCAGGGGACTCCGGTTTCCGCCGCGCTCGCCGAGCGGTACGTGGTCGGCGACGAGCGGCTCGCGGTCGACGCGTTCGGGTCGAAATTCCCGAATCCAGTGGGTGTCGCCGCCGGTTTCGACAAGAACGCACACGTGCCGCGAGCGCTGTCGTCCCTCGGGTTCGGTCACGTCGAAGTCGGCGGCGTCACCGCCGAGCGGCAGCCCGGGAACCCCCGTCCGCGGCTGTTTCGCTTGCGCGAGGACGAGGCGCTCGTCAATCGGATGGGGTTCAACAACGAGGGCGCTGACGTGGTCGGCGAGCGGCTCGATCGCGACCCGCTCCCGGACGTGCCGGTCGGGATCAACATCGGGAAGTCGAAGTCGACACCGCTCGAGGACGCCCCGGACGATTACCTGTACACGTACGAGCGCGTCGCGGACGCGGGCGACTACTTCGTCGTCAACGTCTCCAGTCCCAACACGCCGGGACTCCGCGAGCTCCAGAACCGCGACGCGCTGGAGCGGATCCTCGGGACGCTGGACGATGCGGGCGCAGACCCCCTCCTCGTGAAACTCTCCCCGGATCTTCCGGAGCCAGCGGTCGAAGACGCGCTCGGGGTCGTCGACGACCTCGATCTGGACGGCGTCATCGCGACCAACACGACGACATCGCGGCCGGACTCGGTGCGGAGTCACAACCGAGCGGAACGCGGCGGCCTCTCGGGGAAGCCGATCGAATCGCTCGCGACGGATCGGGTGCGGTTCGTCGCCGAGCGCACGGACGTGCCGGTGATCGGTGTCGGAGGGATCTCAGACGCCGCGGGGGCCTACGAGAAGATACGGGCCGGCGCCTCGCTCGTCCAGCTATACACGGGGCTCGTCTACGAGGGGCCGAGCCTCGCGCGTGACATCAACGAGGGACTGCTCGAACTGCTCGAACGCGACGAGTTCGACTCGATCGAGAACGCGGTCGGCGCGGACCTGTGAGCGGATCGAGAGGCGAAAGGGGAGGGCGGGCTACGCCTCGTTACGCACGATGACGACGACGTCGTCGGCCTGAAGCAGCTCGCCCTCGCCCTGGTACTGCCGCTCTTCTTCGACCGCGAACTCGTCGTCGACCAGCGTGACGCTCGCGACGTGAAGTTCGTCGCCGTCGATCTTGTACTCCCCCTGCGCGAGAGCGGCCTCGATGTCCCCGACCTGATCGCCGTACTTCGGGCCGACGGTGGCGTAGTCGAGGTCGATGCCCGTGATCACCGTCTCGACGGGCGCGTCGCCGTCGGGGTGGACCGCGAGGTCGTCGACGTGCATCACGCCGGTGATGTCGTCCTCGAAGCCCCGCACGTCGGCGTACACCTCCACCGCGTCGAGCGCGGCGGTGAGAGGGAGCTGATTCTCGCTTTTGTACTTCCGGAGCGCGCCGACGACGGCGGTGGCGGCGGTCCCGGCGTCGCGGTCGGCCTCGATTCCGAGCGGCTCGGGCCAGTCGGCGAGGTGGATCGAGTCGCTCGCACCGTCGGCGAGCGAGACCCCTTCGGGTGTGGCCCCGTCGACCGCGTCGGCGTACATGTCGTGCCACAGCTCCTCGGTAACGTGCGCAAGGAGCGGGGCGAACAGCTTCAGGAACCGTCGGTGCGCGGTGCGGAGGGTGTATGCCGCCGCGTCGTCCTCGCGCTGTTTCGCGATCTCGAGGTAATCGTCACAGAACGTGTTCCAGAAGAAGCTCCGGAGCTCGTCGCGGGCCTTCGAGAACGCGCGGTCGTCGAGGAGCTCGGTGAGTCGCTCGACCTCGGCGTCGAGCTCGGCGAGGAGCCAGCGGTCGAGCTCGCGGAGGCCTCCCTCGGGCTCGGCTGGGAACGGCTCCGGCGCGAGCGACTCGACGAGCTTCGAGGCGTTCCACAGCTTCCGGATCAGCTTCTCGCCCGCGCGGAGGTCCTTCTCCTTGAACGGGAAGTCGTCGCCGACGGCGGTGCCGGCCGCCCAGTAGCGCGTGGCGTCCACGGGGAACTCCTCGAGGACCGCCTCGGGCTCGACGACGTTGCCGACGGACTTCGACATCTTCTCGCGGTTCTCGTCGAGGACGTGGCCGTTGATCATCGTCTCCTCGAACGGAACCTCACCGGTGTGCTCGTAGCACTTGACGAGGGTGTGGAACAGCCAGAAGCTGATGATGTCGTGGCCCTGCGGTCGGAGGTCGAACCGGTACAGCTCCGGGCGCTCCATCGTGAACTCCTCGGCCTCGTCGTCCCAGTCCCAGCCGGCGTTGACGAGGGGCGTGAGGCTGGAGGTGGCCCACGTGTCGAGCACGTCGTCCTCCGGCTGGAAGGCGTCGTGCCCGCACTCGGGGCACGCGTCGACGGGCGGGTCGTCCGACAGGGGGTCGACCGGGAGGTCGGCCTTCTCGGCGATGACCTCCTCGCCGCAGCCCTCGCAGTACCACACCGGGAACGGGATGCCGGATGACCGCTGACGGGAGATGAGCCAGTCCCATTGGAGCCCCTCGACCCAGTGTTCGTACCGGGTGAACATCTTCTCGGGCGACCAGTCCATCTCGCGACCGATCTCGAGGTACTCGTCCGTCTTGTCGAGCATCTCGATGTACCACTGCTCGGTGACGAGGAACTCGACGCTCGTCCCGCAGCGCTCGTGGACGTTGACCGTGTGGGTGATGTCGCGGCGGTCGAGCAGCGCGCCCGCCTCGCCGAGGTCTTCGACAATCGCTTCGCCCGCCTCGTCGGCGTGGAGCCCTTCGTACTCCCCGGCGAGGTCGGTCATGTGGCCGGACTCGTCGATGGCGACCCGGAGGTCGAGGTCGTGGACCTGGTACCACTCGATGTCGTTCTGGTCGCCGAACGTACAGCACATCACGATGCCGGAGCCGGTCTCCATGTCGACGCGCTCGTCGGCGATGATCGGCACCTCGTGGCCGAACAGCGGGACCTCCGCGGACTCGCCGACGAGGTCCTGGTTCTCGTCGTCGTCCGGGTGGACGAAGACGGCGACGCACGCGGGGAGGAGTTCGGGCCGCGTCGTCGAGATAACGAACTCGTCGGCGACCTCGTCGTTCCCGTCGCGTCCGGCGACGGGGAACGCAATGTCGTTGAAGTGGCTGGCCTGCTCGTCGTCCTCGGTCTCGACCTGCGAGATGGCGGTCTCGCACTCGGGACACCAGATCGCGGGGGCCTTCTCGCGGTACTCCCGGCCCTGCTCGTACAGGTCGACGAACGACAGCTGCGAGACGCGCTGGACGCGGGGTTCGATCGTCTGGTACGTGTGGTTCCAGTCGACCGACACGCCGAGCGATTGGACGTTCTCGGTGAACTGCTCCTCGTAGTCGGCGCAGACCTCCCGGCACTTCGCTTGGAACTCGCGCCGCTCGAAGTCCTGATGCCGGATGTCGAGCTCGTCCTCCGTGAGCCGCTCGGAGGCGATGCCGTTGTCGTCGTAACCGAACGGGAAGAACGTCTCCCCACCGTTCATCCGCTCGAAGCGCGCGACGAAGTCCTGGAGGGTGAACCCGTACAGGTGGCCCATGTGGAGGCTGCCCGATACCGTCGGCGGGGGCGTGTCGATAGAGAAGACGGTGTTCGGGTCGACCGGGTCGTCGTCGGAATAGGCGTACGTCTCCTCGTCGACCCATCGCCGCTGCCAGCGCGGCTCGACGGCGTCGGGGTCGTACTCACCACTGGGCATTTCGGTCACACGTTCCGCCGGTTCCCCCTTAACGGGCTCGGTTGTGCGGGACATCGGCGCACGCCGAGCGCTTCAGACCGTGTCGTCGAGGTCGTGGTCGGCCGCCATCTTCGACGCCTCCGTCGCGAACCGCTCGACCTCGTCCGCGGGCGTCTCCCCCAACGCGGTCTCGTCGACCTCGCGGCCGGCGGTGATCCCGCCACCGGTGACGAGCCGCTGTTCGGCCAGCTCCTTCGTGTGTATCCGCTTGCCGTCCTCAGTGGCGTAGGTGAGCCGCACGAGCCCCTTCGAGTCGAACTGCCGGTCAACGAGCCAGACCGTGGTCATACGCGGCAATCGGTGCCTGCGACGCTTAAGAAGGGCGGTCGGCCGTTGGAAACCGAGGGGGGAGGTCGGTGTCGGAGATGGGTTGCGGTGACGCGTGCCGACGAACAGCCGTCAGGACGTGTGCCGACGAACAGCCGTCAGGACGTGTGCCGACGAACAGCCGTCAGGCTGTGAGTCGCGCGCGCGAGGTCGCCGGCGCTGCGCGCCGGCTGCCGGAGCATCTTCGATTCTTGCTGGAGTCGGGAGCGAAGCGAGCGACGAGGTCGGGGCTTCGGAGGTAGTTACCGAGGATTGACCGTCGAATCCGAGTCAGTCATCGAATCAGAACCAACCGGAGCCCTACACGTCTCGTCGTCACCGCTTTGTATCGGCTCGCCGAACAGGTGAGCATGTACGTCGAGTTCGACCGCGACACCTGCGTCGGGATGTACCAGTGCGTCGCCGAGTGGGACGCCTTCGAGAAGGACCTGAACGACGGAAAGGCCGACTTAGCGGGGAGTACCGAGGAGGACGAGGACCTGTTCGTCGTCGAGGTGCCCGACGGCGAGGAGCTCGACGCGAAGTTCGCGGCGCGCTCGTGCCCGGTCGACGCCATCGAGGTGTACGACGACGACGGCGAGCAGGTGGTGTGAGCAGTTCCGGTCGCTCGATCGGTTGCGTATAAACAACAGCCGGTGTCTCGATCTGAGCGAACACCGCCGAAGCCCCGCCCCGCGGCCTCACGCCTCCCCGGCCTCGTCGGCCTCCTTTCGCGACTCCATCGCACGCGCTCCTCGCGGCCGCCAGTGGCGACCGCTCGGAGGCGCGCGCCGAGGTGGATAGTCGGGAAACGCGTCGACTCCTGCCCGAGTCTATTTATAACTGATCGGCTACGTCCTCGGCGAAGTACGTGATGATGAGGTCCGCGCCCGCGCGCTTGAGCGCCGTGAGCGACTCCAGCGCGGTCGCCTCCAGGTCGAGCCACCCCTTCTCCGCGGCGGCGTGGAGCATCGCGTACTCGCCGGAGACGTTGTACGCCGCGATGGGACGGTCGAACTCTCGCCGGAGGTCGCCGACGATGTCGAGGTAGGGCAGGCCGGGTTTCACCATCAGCACGTCGGCGCCCTGCTCGGCGTCGAGGCGGGCCTCTCGGAGCGCCTCGCGGCGGTTCGCGGGGTCCATCTGGTAGTGGCGTCGGTCACCGAACGCGGGGGCGCCGTCGGCCGCGTCGCGGAAGGGGCCGTAGAAGGCGGACTCGTACTTCGCCGCGTAGCTCAGGATGGCCACCTCCTCGTGGCCCGCCGCGTCGAGCGCCTCGCGGATCGCTTTTACCTGCCCGTCGGTCATCGCGGAGGGAGCGACCACGTCGGCGCCCGCGTCGGCCTGCGAGACTGCGGTGCGCGCCAGCAGGTCCAGCGTCTCGTCGTTCTTGACGGTGAGCGTCGGATCCGACTCGGCGCTCTCCTCGATCACGCCGCAGTGTCCGTGCTCGGTGTATTCACAGAGGCAGACGTCGCCGATGACGGTGACATCGGTCTCGGCGGAAATCCGGCGGATCGCGCACTGGACGACGCCGTCGTCCGCGTACGCCCGGCTCCCGGACGCGTCCTTCGACTCGGGGACGCCGAAGAGGATGACGGCCTCGACGCCGGTGTCGCTGACCTCGGCGACCCGGTCGACCGCCTCGTCGACCGGCACGCGCTCGTGGCCGGGCATCGTCTCGATCGGGACGCGCTCGTCGGTCGTGGCGTCGACGAAGACGGGGGCGACGAGGTCCGACGCGGAGAGGTCGGTCTCGGCGACGAGCGGGCGAACGCCGTCGGTCCGGAGGCGGCGGGGCCGGTCCGTGAGGTCCATACCGGTTGTTCGGGTCCCGCCGACTTTTAGCGTTCGTCTCCGGCCGATTACTCGGAGGACTCGACGTCGATCCGGTCGCGGAGCTCCGCGAGCTCGTCCGACTCGGCGAGCTCCTCGACGCGCTGTTTGAAGTGGGACTCGCAGAGGCCGACGACCACGCCGCCCTGCTCCGCCTCGTACGTGGCCTCCCGGTCGCAGTAGTGACACCGCATACCCGGCCCTCGGTCCGGCGCGGGCTTAATCCTGTTCGTCGGGCGTCGCCGCGGCGGCGGAGTCGCCCGTCGCGGACCCGTCTGTCGGGACCGCCTCGGGGAGCCGATCGCGGACGGGCTCGAACGCCGACGCCGTCAAGCCCGCGACGCCGAGCGTCCGCTCGTGCGCGTCCGTCCCGCCCGTTCTGAGCAGGTCGGCCTCGGCGGCGAGGCGGTCGATCCGCGAGTCGTCGACGGCGCGACCGTAGGGGTAGAAGCGCTCGACCGCGTCGATCGCGGCCGACTCGCGGGCGACGTCGAGCGCCTCGTCGACGCGCTCGTACCGGAACGGGTGAGCGAGGCCGACGAGCGCGCAGGCGTCGTCGAGGAGGTCGAGCCCCTCGTCGAGCGGCGTCACGTCGCGCGCGACGTAACACGGACCGTCGTTCCCGATCAGCTCGTCGAACGCCCCGGCGTAGTCGTAGGGGGCCTCCGACTTGTCGATCGCCCGCGCGATGTGCGGTCGCCCCAGCCCGGCGCGGGGCTCGATGTCGAGGTCGACGCCCAGCCGCTCCTCGACCGCGTCGAGGATGGCGGCGCCGCGCTCTCGGCGGTCGCGCTGGAGACGGTCGATCTCCGCGTCGAGCGCGTCGGTGTGTTCGACGCCGTAGCCGAGAAGATCGAGCCGCCCGAACCCGGCGTCGACGCGGAGTTCGATCCCGCGGACGATCCGGACGCCGTCGCGCTCGACGACCGGCGCGTCTATCTCGGGGTGAACGCTGTCGTGGTCGGTGACGGCGACCCAGTCGACGCCGGCCTCGCGGGCGGCCGCGGGGACTTCGTCGAGCGTCATCGTGCCGTCCGAGAGGGTCGTGTGGGCGTGGAGGTCGGCGACGACGCGGTCGTCAGAGGCGGCGGGCATACCGGCGAGTAGTCGGGCGCGCCACTAAGCGACGGCGGTTCGAGGGGACCGATCGGACCGGGCCGTCGAACCGGAGCAGGCCCGATATAAGGCAATATAAGGTATTCCCTCCGACTAAGGTCGTACATGGACAATCATTAAGGACTGCTGGCGGCTCCCTACTGCTGATGCGCTTGAACGGCGTCGACGACCGACTCGAACGGCACCAGTACCCGACCACCTCTGAGGAGATCATCGCGGCTCACGGAAACGCGACCGTAGAGCTCGCGAACGGGTCCGAGCGGCTCGGCGACGTCTTGGAGCGGTTCGGCGATCAGACGTTCGAAGACGCGGAGGACGTGTTCACCACGCTCCGGGCCGGCGTCTGTCACCGCGGCGTCGGTCGCCGGTTCTACTCGGACCGCGACCCGACCACCGACGCGGAGGACGGGCCCTCGCCCGTCTCGTTCTGAGGCGGCGAACCGCGCGGGATCCACGCACGTTTTTTCGGAACTCGATCGCGGAGCGTCGCCGATCCGCTGCGAGGGAGAGAGCTCGGCTCGGCGGAACCCCGCGAGGCTACGAGACGCCGTCGACGACCCCGGAGAGGTCGAGCGGGACCGACCCCTTCCGATAGCCCTCGATCGACCCGTCCGGCTCGGCGCGGTAGACGACCGCGGGCTTGTGACGGACCGCGGGTTCGGCCTCACGCACGGCGGCCCACTCGTCGGCGGGAAACGACGAGCAGTCGACGAACAGCGTGACGCCGCCGGCGTGGGCCGCGAGCTGTCCGCTGGTCTTCGTCTCGGCGGTGTCGCGGACGGCGGCGACCGGATCGTTCGCGGACCGCCCCGCGGTCGGCTGCGGGCGCGTGACCTCGACGAGGTGACCGGTCCCGGTGTCGGGCTCCGTCGCGCGGAAGTCGAGCGAGTGTCCCGTCGTCACCTCGATCTCCGGGGTGACCTCGTACCCCGCGTCCGCGAGGATCCGGGCCGCGGTGAACTCGGCGATGGCCGCGCTCATCCGGACGAGGTCCCGCGAGGCGGAGGTACCGAGCTTCCCGGCCATCGTCTCGCGGTAGTCGTCGAGCACCCCAGGTCGGAGGGTCTCCTCGACGAACCCCGTCCCGGCGTCGCGGGTCGCGTCCGGGAACCCGGCCGCGTGGTCGCGGAAGAACGCCCGGCTCGTCTCCGCGCCGTCCTTCGAGCAGAACACGGGGAGAAAGAACCACGAGACGTGGGGGTACTCCGCCAGCCACGGCTCGTCGTCGTGGAGGCCGGCGAGCAGCTCCCGCTGTGCCCACCGAGAAACGGGATACGGCGCCTCGTCGAACCCGTACTTGTCCGTCCGCCAGAGCTCGCTCGGCGTCTCCGTGTTGCCCAGCCAGTACCCGACGGGACCGCCCTCGGCGCCGGCCGGCGGGTCGGCGTCGTCGTCGGTCCAGCAGAACAGCGCGAAGGAGTCGTCGTCCATGTCGAACCGCCGCGCCTCGTAGTCGGGCGGCGGCGCGAACCACGGGTCGCCGGCGATCGACCCGAGGTTCTCGTCGAGGGGACGGCCGAGCTGCGACCGGACCCGGTCCGCGGTCCACCGGCCGGGCGAGCGCCTGAATCGGAGGGGTTGGGCCACGGGCGTTTGGTATCACGTCGCGGGGTTAATCGATTCCGGTGGACGTGGCCGAACCTTCATCATCTATGATACGTTTACCGACAGGTATATTACAGGTAACGGCCAAGTGTAGTCGTACCATGTCAATAGGTGCCTATGACGAGGCCGAACACGAGCGTCGCGAGAAGAAGACCAGCGAAGTCGACGCCGACTTCGACGCGGAGCGGCCCGAGTACTCCGGTTCCCTGACCTACGACTCGGGCGACTCCACGGAGGCACTCCTCGACAAGTTCGAAGAGCTTCAGGGGAAGTGACGCGGCCGCGGCGACGCCGCGCCTTTTAATTCCGTTCTCGAACGCCGATAGCGGTCGCGCTCTCGATACCGGCCGTGCTATTGTACCGGACTCGCTGCCGATAGCGACCGCGTCTCACGTGAGCAGGATCGCCGCGCCGCAGACGAGCGCGACCGCGATGACGTGCCCCACTACCGCGCCGAGCAGCACGGGCTCGGAGAGTAAGAATGGGACGAGCGCGAGCTGAACGAGCGAGAAGCCGATGTTCTCGGCGTCGAGCCGGCGGACGGTCGCCCGCTCCTCGGACGGGAGGTTGACGTGGACGGCGCGCCACAGGGCGACGACCGCGCTCCACCACGAGGTCCCGATGCGGTACGTCAGGTCCCAAAGGACGAGCAGCGTGAGGTAGACGACGGGAATCGGCGGGTCCGCGCCGAACAGGCGGTTGATGAGGGTCCCGTCCCACGCGAACAGGTACGTCACCAGCGCGATGAACGCCAGCACGCCCAACACGATCTCGATGCTCGACCCGAACAGCAGCCGCTTGTGTTCCGGAGGGGTTCCGAGCAGGCGGTTCTTCGCGCCCAAGCGGTGCATCTCGACGCTGCCGACCGCGGCGACGACGACGGCGACCGTCCCGGCGGCCACGGCGTTCCAGACCCCGTAGTACCACCCGAGCGCCACCACGCCCACCTCGAAGATCACGAACTGGAGCGCGACCGCCAGCGTCCGGGAGATCCCGAGCCCGGGGATGCCGCCGACGAGGCTCTCGTACACCCACGTCTCTCCGTACTCGCGGCTCACGGGCGGATCCCCCGGAGCGTCGTCAGCCACGGGCGCTGCGCGTTCGGCGAGTCGGTCAGCGCCCGGGCGACCGCGAGTTCGAACGACGTGCGTTCGATCGGGACGAGGTCCCGGATCCGATCGTCTTCGACGATCACGGTGTTCCGGAGCCCCTCGACGAGCGACCGCGCGAGGTACGGGTTCACGTCGGTGACGAGCCGGAGCCAACGGGCGGACAGGCCCGGGCTCAACACCGGGACCCGCACGATGCGAAGCCCACCGCCGAGCTGTCGCCTGGTCCGGCGGAGGATCTCCGCGTAGGTCAACACCTCCGGCCCGCCGATCTCGAGCGTTTCGCCGGCGGTCTCGGGCGCGGCGAGGACGCCGGCGAGGTACGCGACCACGTCGGCGACCGCGATCGGCTGGCACAGCGTGTCTACCCACTTCGGGGTGACCATCACCGGAAGCCGCCGCGCGAGCCCCGCGATCACCTCGAAGCTGGCGCTGCCGGCGCCGATGATGATCGCGGCCCGGAGGGCCGTGAGCGCCGGGTCGCCTTCCGCGAGGATCCGCTCGACCTCGCGTCGGGACCGGAGGTGTTCGGAGAGGTCCTCGCGGTCCTCACCGAGCCCGCCGAGGTAGACGATCCGTTCGATCCCCGCGGCCGAGGCCGCCGCCGCGAAGTTGGTCGCGCAGTTACGGTCCCGCTCCTCGTATCCCGGGCCGCCGTCCATCGAGTGGACGAGGTAGTACGCGGCGTCGACCGTCTCGCCGTCGATCTCGAACGCCGGGGGGAGCGTGTCCGGTTCCAAGAGGTCCCCCTCGACCACGGAGACCCCCTCGGGCGCCGCGTAGCCGTCGGCGTCGCGGACGAGCGCGACCACGTCGTGGCCGCGCGAGAGGAGCGTCGGGACGAGGCGGCTCCCGACGAACCCGGTCGCACCGGTGACGAGCACTCGCATACCGTCCCCTCGGGCGGCGCGACCATAAGCCCCGGCCCGCGCGATCGCCGCCGACCCGTGAGACCCGGCGCTGAGCGTCGCGGTCGGCCTGCGGACCGATCGCTAGAAGTGCCCCCGGGTCCCTCGTCCGGTATGCGCGCAGGCGAGTTCGAACCGGTCCGGGGCGTCGAGGACCTGTACGTCCACGACACCGGGATGTTCGCTACCGACGAGTACGGCGCCGTCTACGTGTACGACGCCGAGCGACCGATCGTGATAGACACCGGGACGGGGGCGAACCGAGAGGCCCTCTTCGAGAGCATCGAGGCGATCGGCATCGACCGCGACGAGCTCGCGTGGATCCTCCCGACCCACGCCCACCTCGACCACGCCGGCGGGGCGGGCTACCTCGCCGAGGGCTACCCGAACGCGGAGGTCCGAGTGCCCGAGGAGGGAGTCAGACACCTCGTCGACCCCGAGGCGCTCGTCGCGGGAACCAAGTCGGCGGTCGAGGGGCAGTGGACGTACTACGCGGAGCCGGAGCCCGTCCCGGAAGACCGGATCGCGGGCGTCGCCGACGGAGACCGGATCGATCTGGGCGACCGCGAGCTGATCGTCCACGACGCGCCCGGGCACGCCCCCCACCACGCGGTCTACCACGAGCCGGAGGCGGACGTGGTCTTCACCGCCGACGCCGCCGGGATCTACGTCCCAGAGGTCGACGACGTGGTGCCGACGACCCCGCCGCCGCAGTTCGACCTAGAGCAGTGCCTCGAGGACCTCCGGCTGATCGAGCGGCTCGACCCCGACACGGTCTGCTTCGGACACTTCGGACCCCGGAGCTACGAGTCGACACTGATCGGTGAGGCGAAGCGGGCGTACGTCGAGTGGGTGGAGGCGGTCCGGCAGAAGCGTGCGGAGCTCGACGACGACAACGCGGTGGTCGAACACTTCGAGGCGGCGAGTCGCAACGTCGACTACTGGACTCGCGAGCGAGCGCGGGCGAACACGGGGCTGAACGTTAGAGGAGTGTTGACGTATCTTGACCACGTCGACGAGATTCCGGCGGCAGACGTCGGCGAGGAGTAGTCGAAGGCGTCGGCGAGGAGTAATCGAGGGGCCAGCGACGGCGGATCCGAGAGAAACGCCCTAAACCCCGCCGCACGTAGCGGGGAGCAGATGGGTATCTTCGACACGATCCGGGCCGTGCTCGGGACCAGCGCCGAGACCGACGCGACCCGCGAGGCGGACCCCGAGGACCTCTTCGGGATGTCGACCGCGTATCTGACGATGCAGGCGGACCTCGGGTACGACCACTGCGGCGAGGCCGCGCTGTGTTTCTCCGGCATGGACAGCACTCGCTTCGACGACGCGGTCGAGAGCGTCGAGTCGATCCTAGAGGCCGGCGAGATCGACACCGGCACCGGCTTCCACCGGTACGAGGACGACCACGGGTACCAGTGGTTCGTCCTCGAGGACGACGACCCCGAGGACCTCGTCACGAGCGTCCACTTCGCGGCCGCCCAGTTCATCGAGGAGGGGTTCGGGTCGCGGCTGCTCGCGGCCGTGTTCGGCTTCGAGAACGACGACGGCCCGGCCTACTGGATCTACTCGTTCCGGCGCGGCGCGTACTACCCGTTCGCGCCGCGGGGGACGAACGACCGGAGCCAGCAGGTCGAGTTCAAGCTCCAGTCGGTCCGCGACGGCGAGCTCGGCTTAGAGGACGACGAGTCGTACTGGTACCCGCTGTGGCCGGACGCGCGCGGGAACCACCCGTGGGAGTGAGGACTCGATGAGCGCTGACACCGGGCTAGGCGGGGCGGACCCGAGTCGAGATGAGGGGGCCGCCGGCCGCGACACCCTGAGAAGACGCCTCCTCCGGTGGGTCGCCGTCCAGGCCGCGGTCGTCGCCGCGGCGGTCCACCTCCTATGGGCGTGGCCGCGGCTCGGCTCGCCCCCGGACGCCCGCCCGTACCTGTTCGTCGCCGGGAGCGCGCTCGCGGTGGCCGTCGCGGTCGCGACGCTGCGGGCCGGCGAGTACCGCCGACTGTACGCGCTCGGCGCGGGAACGCTCGGAACGTTCCTCGGCGGGTTCCTCACGTGGCACGGGACGGGCGCGGCCGCGGCGCTGGCGGCGGAGCCGCTCGCGGTCGTCGCGGTGATCGTCGAAGTCGTCGGATTCGCCGCCTACCTCGCGCTGTTCCGGCTCGCGCCGCCGACGAGCGTGGTCGTCGAGCGTCGCGAGGCGGACGGAGCCGAAGGAGAGCCGGAGGCCGACGAGGGGACGCCGTGACCGACGCGTACCGGACCGTCGCCGAGCGCGCGACGGCGCGGTTCGAGGTCCAGGGGTCGGAGTTCCTCGGCCACGTCGCGCCGGTCGACACGGTCGAAGCGGCGGAGTCGTTCGTCGAGGCAGTCCGAGACGAGTACGCCGACGCGACCCACAACGTGCCCGCGTACCGGGTTCCCGCGGGCGAGCCGTCCGAGCGCGCTCGGGGGTCGGAACCGATGCTCAGGGAGTACTCGTCAGACGACGGGGAGCCGACCGGCTCCGCCGGGAAACCGGCCCTGAACGTCCTCCAGCAGCGCGAGATCCGGAACGTCGCCGCGGTGGTGACGCGCTACTACGGCGGGACAAACCTCGGAGTCGGGGGGCTCGCGCGCGCTTACTCGCGCGCCGTGAAGGAGGGTGTCGACGCGGCGGGAGTGACCGAGGAGCGCCCGCACCGAAGTCTGGTCGTCGAGACCGAGTACGACGACTCGGGGACGGTCCGGGGGGTGATCGAGTCGTCCGGCGTCGAGTTCGACGCCGACTACGGCGAGCGGGTTCGGTTCGACCTCCGAGTGCCCGTCGCGCAGGTCGACGCGCTCCGCGAGCGGCTCAACGACGCGACGAGCGGGCGGGTAGAGATCGGTCGATAGCGGTCGGGAGGGCCTCGTTCGTTCCGGCCGATTTACGAGAACTTCCGGACCGTCATGTCGAGCGTGTCGAGGTCGAGGATCGGCGCGTAGCCGGCGTCGGGGTCGATGTTGACTGACTTCTGGAAGTCGGTCTGGGCCTGCCAGCAGCCGGAGTTGACCGCGAGGACGTTGTGATACTTTCCCCAACCGAGCTTGTGGACGTGGCCGGTGTGGAAGACGTCGGGGACATCCTCGATGACGAGGTAGTCGCGCTCCTCCGGCGCGACGCGGGTGTGCCCGCCGAACTGCGGCGCGACGTGACGCTTCTTCAGCAGCTGGTACATCGCCTTGTGCGGTTCGTCGTAGCTCGCCTTCTCTTCCGGGAGCTCCGCGATCACCTCGTCGAGCGAGACGCCGTGGTACATCAGCACCTCGACGCCTTCGACGGAGACCGTCGCCGGGTTCGAGACGATCCGCGCGTCGTGGACGTCCATGATCGCGCGGATCTCGTCGTTGAACCCGGGCTGCGGCTCCGCGAGCCGGACCGCGTCGTGGTTGCCCGGGATCATCACGATCTCGGTGTCCGTCGGTACCTCCTTGAGGTGTTCCGCGAAGGCCTCGTACTGCTCGTAGATGTCGACGATATCCAGCTCCTCGTCCTGGTCCGGGTAGACGCCGACGCCCTCGACCATGTCGCCCGCGAGCAGGATGTACTCGACGGGGTCGGCCTCGGGCGTGTGGAGCCAGTCCGCGAAGCTGTGCCACGCGTCGGCCATGAATTCGTCGCTGCCGACGTGGACATCGGAGATCAGCGCGGCCTGGACGTGACGGTCGGCGCCGCCAGGGTTGTGCGTCCGGGGGACGTCCGGGAAGTGGAGCGAGTCCGCGAAGAGGATCCCGGCGTCGTCGGCGAGCGTCCCCTCGACCGCGACGCACTCGTCTAACAGGATTTCGTCGACGACGTCCGCGAGCCCCTTGTCCTTCATCACGAGGGCGGGGAACGTCCCGGTGGTGTCCTCCAGTTCGACCAGCCAGTGGCCCGACTTCGTGGAGCGCACGTCGTTGACGAGGCCGATCATCGCGGCGTCGCTACCGCCGGGCATGTTCGCGATCGCTTCGGCCGGTCGGTGGTTGACGCGGCCGCGGAGGACCTTCGAGAGCCGCTCGTAGCGGTCGCGGAACGTCGTGACGAAGTCGCTGTACTCGCCGGTTCCCGTGCTGCGGCCGGTCATGTCGTTGCCGACCTCCAGATCGCGCAGGTCGAGATCACGTGAGGTATCGGCGGCGGTCGCGGAGTCGACAGTCGGTGAATCGGTAGTCGTGGGGTCGGCAGTCGGTGAATCGGTAGTCGTGGGGTCGACAGTCGGTGAATCGGTAGTCGCGGGGTCGGCAGTCGCGGGGTCGGCAGTCGGTGAATCGGTAGTCGTGGGGTCGACGGTTGGGGCGTCGGCCGTCGCGGGGTCGCTAGCGGCCCCCGTATCGACATCCATAGCCGAAGCGCCGTCGGTCGTCACTGGGTCGGCGACGGTCTCGGTCGCGCCGGGTTCGGTGGCTGATGACCCCTTCGTTTCGACTGGAGATTGTCCGGTTTCGTCCGGGGGAGCGGCCGATTTATCGGTGTGGTCGATCGCTTCGCGGACGTGGTCGGCGGTGATCCGAAGCGCCTCGTCCGGGGCGCGGTCGACGGTGGCCGCGATCGCCGCGGTCGGGTCCGTCGCGCCCGCGAGTAAGGTGACCGCCTCGCGTTCGGCGTTGTAGCCGCGCTCGGCGAGGGCTTTCGCGATCCGGGCGTTCGACTCCAGCGGCACGACACTCGAAAGGGGGGTCACGGGCAAAACCGTTCCGGAGGCGTCGGCTGGAGTCGGAGCCGGAGTCAGGAGGCAGGGGAACTCCCGAGACCCGGAAGCTTATGAGCGAAACCCCCCAAACGCGTCGTAATGGATGAAGGGGATCGGCCGACAGACGGCGACGAGTCGGCCGATCGAGACGAGCGGAACCGAAGCGAATCGGCAACGGCTCACGACGGAGGAGGCGGCGTTTCTGACGAGTTAGAAGACGAAGCGTCCGACGGAGCGGGCGGCGACGCACCTGACACCGAGCCCGAGCCCGGTTCTCGGCCCGAGGCCGGCTCTCGGCCCGAGGCCGAGCAGTCGGGCGAACCCGATCGCGCCGACGCTCACGACAGTGCGTCTCACGGCGCCGACTCTCACGACGAGGCCCCTCGCGACGGCGAGGATATCGCTACCAAGGCGGGCCTCGGATCGACAAGATCGTCGGACAGCGACCCGGACGAGTCGTTCCTGTATCGGTTCCGTCACGATCGGGAGGGCGCGCTGATGTGGATCCGCGAGATGCTGTCGAGCGTCGCCGTCGTCCTTCTGGTCGGGCTGCTGCTGTTCGGCGTGAGCGGCGTGTGGCCGCCCATGGTCGCGGTCGAGTCGGGGAGCATGGAGCCGAACATGCAGGTCGGCGACCTCGTGTTCGTCACCGAGCCGGGACGCTTGGCGCCGGACGCGGCCGAGAACGGCGTCGGCGTCGTCACGCACGAGGTTGGTCAGGAGGTCGACTACCGGACGTTCGGATCCTACGGCTCCGTGATGATATACACGCCCCCGGGTCGGACCGGATCGCCCATCATCCACCGGGCTAGGTTCCACGTGACCGAGGGAGAGAACTGGTACGACCGCGCCGACGATCGGTATCACAACGCCGTCGACTGCGAGTCGCTCGCCAACTGCCCGGCGCCGCACGACGGCTACATCACGCTGGGGGACAACAACGGGGCCTACGACCAGGCCAGCGGGCTCTCGCCGCCCGTCAGAGCGGAGTGGGTGAACGGGGTGGCGCGGGTCCGAGTCCCGTATCTCGGCTACATCCGGCTGGTCGCGACGGGGCAGGTAGAGCTGAACGAGGCGATAGCGCGGACGGTCGGAAGTAGCCTCTCTCCGGCGTCGTCGGGCTTCTCGGCCGCGGGGTAACTGCGGACGCGACGCGCCGACGTCAGACGTGTCAGAGGCGGCGCGGTCGGCGTCAGTTGTCGAACCGCGCCTGAACGAACGGCTGCGCGTTTTCGATGTCGCCGAGCCGAGAGTCGGACAGGAGGACCGCCTCGGTCTCCTCGACCGGCACGGAGAGACCCATCTCTTTCGTCCGCCCGTAGCGGCCCTTGGAGACGACGACGGCGTTGACGATCCCCAGCATGTCGAGTTCGCTGATGAGGTCGGTGACGCGCCGCTGGGTCAGCACGTCGGCGTCGATCTCCTCGCAGAGCCGCTTGTAGATGTTGAACACCTCGCCGGTGTTGATGTTGTGAACGCCGTTCTTCTCCAGGAGGATCACGGCGAATAAGACGATCTTGCTCTGTGTCGGGAGGGTGCGGACGACCTCGACAACGCGGTCGAGTTCGATCTTGTCCTGCGCCTGCCGGACGTGCTTCTCCGCGACGATCTCGGCCTGCGAGCGCTCGGCGAGTTCGCCCGCGGTGCGGAGGAGGTCGAGCGCCCGCCGCGCGTCGCCGTGTTCCTGCGCGGCGAAGGCGGCGCAGAGGGGGATCACGTCGTCGGTGAGCGCGTCGGGCTTGAACGCCGTGTCGGCGCGGTGCTGGAGGATGTCGCGGAGCTGGTTAGCGTCGTACGGCGGGAAAACGATCTCCTCCTCGCCGAGGCTCGACTTGACGCGAGGGTCGAGGAAGTCGGTGAACTTGAGATCGTTCGAGATCCCCATGATGGAGATGCGCGAGCGGTTGAGCTCGGAGTTCATCCGCGAGAGGTTATAGAGCGTGTCGTCGCCGCTCTTCTCGACGAGCTTGTCAATTTCGTCGAGCATGATCACGACCACGCGCTCGTGGTAGTCGACCGCCTCGAAGAACGTCGAGTAGACGCGGTCGGTCGGCCACCCCGTCATCGGGACCTCCTCCATCTCGTCGGCGTCGTCCTCCAGCGTCTCGATGCGGTCGTCGAGGTCCTCGATCGAGTCGAACTCGGTGTCGGCGAGGGCGGCGGCCGCGTCGCGGCCGGCCGTCTCGTCGGCGTCCGTCGCGTCCGCGCGGAGGCCTTCGAGTCGCTCCAGCTGATCGGCGATCACCGCTTGGTTCTCCTCGATGAACGTGTTCGCGAGCTGGGCGAGGACGCGGTACTGGGTGTCGGTCACCTCGCAGTTGATGTACTCGACCTCGCAGGGTACGTCGTACTTCTGCGAGGTGGACTCGAGCTCCTGCGAGACGAACTTCGCCGAGGCGGTCTTCCCGGTTCCCGTCTTCCCGTAGATGAGGATGTTCGAAGGGGTCTCGCCGCGGAGCGCGGAGACGAGGATCGTCGCCATCCGGTTGATTTGGTCGTTCCGATGCGGGAGTTCGTGCGGGGTGTACGAGGGCCGGAGAACCTCCTTGTTCTCGAAGATCGGCTCGCCGGAGAGGAGGTCGTCGAACAGGCCCTGATTGTCGTCGTCGTCGAGGACGACGCCGTCGAAGTCGACGTCGGGCGACGATCGGTCGCGACTGCCGTTGTCGATCTCCGCGGTTTCGGGTCCGGCGTCCGTTACCGGGTCGGGTACGGAGCGGGATCCCGAGTCGCGGTCGGAGTCCTCACTGGAGTCGGCGTCACGGTCGGGGTCGTCACCGAAGTCGGAACCGGTCTCGGGCGGGCCATCGGAGTTCAGATCAGCGATATCGGACGCGGAGCCGTCGCTACGGTCCGAGTCGTCGTCGACCGAGTCATCGTCGTCGGTCTGATCAGTGCCGTCGTCAGCCCGCGGTGTGTGATCGCCTTCGTCCATGTGAACCCCTCCGTTTCAGGTGGAGACGACCAAGAGAACCGATTCTCACGCCGTCTCCGGTCGGAAATACGCATTCGCGGTCGAATACGACATCGACCGCGTCCACTTGATACAGTCGAACCAGATGAAGAGACGGTACAAAAGTGTTCCTCTCTGGAGTTGAAACGTCCCCATTAGTCCAGCGAACAGGTGGAGACAGACCCCGTCCGAACCGAACCAATCGCCGGACAGACTGGTCGAGAAAATGAGGTGATCCCAGCGACAGACGGGAAAGCTCCACGACGTTTGACGAGATATCGCCGAACGGGTCGTCTCGTCGGCGGATCAGTCGGTCCACATTCGACCTGATGAGTGGGAGTCGCCGTGAAGGAACCAATCATCCGGCTGGAAGTTCCGTTGGTCGTTCCTGATCTCCCGGTTGCGGGCGCGGTCTGGAGTGCCGACTGATTGTTCTCTTCGAATGGACCCCCCCACCCCTTCGTTTCGTGTGGAACAGCGATCATGGGTGGGGAGGGGGTCGAAGAGCTCTATGTAATAGAGGTAGATTTAATATCTATAGCGTAAAACAGTACCCTCGCCAATCTACTATAAAATATATTAGTATGATTGTAGTTATTTTATCTTGTGTATAGTCGTATTTTTCTTGCCGCCCACAGACAACCCTGGACAACTCCGGTTCAACCGGCCACCACCCCACCGCCGAGCCCGGTTCCACCTGAAACGAAGGGGTGGGGGGGGATACCAGCGAGAAGTACCAATCCGGACCCTCCCCGGCCGTTAGCACTGGGCCGGGAAGTCCCCACAGATGTCACCCGCCTCAACACCCTGACGTTCGTCGCCAGCGGGTTCCGCCTGGTGGTTCTAGCGAACCAAGCCGAAGGGATGGGAAGTTGGACAACCTGACTGCGATGACGCCTTCCGTCACTCCACACCGACGCACGTTGGAGACGAGTCTCCAGACTGCCCGACCCGGCTCACTGAGAGAAGAGTCTCACCTCAAATTTAAACAAGCGGACAGCAAGAGGCGATGAACTGTCAAAAGAGGCGCGAAAACCCTAAAGAGTCACTGAGAACCAGTCCGCGACCGAGGGTTATCTCGGGAGCGACGAGCCGCGTCGTCCGCCGTCGCAGGTACCCGCAGGGAGGTCACGCTATGTCCAGTTGAAATGGCGGCGGTCGTCGCGACGACAGTCGAGAGGACTCCCCCAGATGTCTGTGTGCCGAACCACCTCGCGCCGCTTCAGCCCGACTTGGCTCGATCCATTCGACTACTTTCTCTGTCCCATCGTCTGATCCGTTCGACTACTTGCTCTGCCCCACCGCCTGATCCGTTCGACTACTCGGTCCGTTCGAGCGATTCAAAGATGAACTCGTCTATTGCTTCTCGCGTCTCCTCCGGGGCGTCCTCGTGACCGAGCGAGATCCGCCGCCCGCGAGCGGCATGGATAACGTCGGTCACCAACTGGCTCATCCGTTCGGGGTCGAGAACGAAGACATCAGGTCGTACTTCCCGTCGAAATGATAGTGGACCACCTGCCGCGTGAGGTCCAGCTCCTCGCCGATATCGCGCATCCGGAGGTCATTGTAGCCGTGCTTGCTCAGCGCGCGGAACGTCGCCTCCATGATGACCTCCTTCGTATCCTTCGAGGAGCCCGTCTCTCTGCCGGATCTGTCGGAACTGTCGGACTCGATGGCGGAACGCTCTTGGGGAAGATTCCTGTCGGAGCCGCGGTCACCGGAACCCGCGTCGTTCGCGTCGTCCGACAGTGACTCGACGGACTCGTTCGCCGGGCCATCCTGTGAGTCGTTTATGCCAATTTGATACGCGTGAGGTAGATAATACGGTTACTTTTCGCTTTTATTCTCCGACGAGGTCTACACCCTCGATCGAACGATATCACCGCACGTAAACAAACTATCGTCCGAAACTGAACCGGCGTTTCACTCAACCCGCCAAACGAGCGGGTCACACCCGACGAGTGAGCCGGGTCGCGGATCGACGGTCCCCGGGATCCGGTGTCGCCTGCCGCCCGCGACCGCGCCTTCTCATCAGCCGATTCTCCCCCGCCGAACCGCACCCCCGACGCCGAATTTCGGGTTCGTCCGGCGCCGATGCTCCGGATCGGGGGGATGTCTGACGCAGTTCTTAAGTGAGAGCGGTGAGGACCGTACCGTAATCCCCCGAACGGGCGTCGAGCGCACGGATCGAACGGCGTCCGAAACGACAGCGGTGTTCGGGTAAACCACACACGGACTGGAGGTCAGGATGGGACTGCTCACGAATCTCAGAGACAGCATATCGCGGGTCACAGACGGCCTGTTCGCGGCCGACGAGCCCAAGCGGATCGGGATCTACGGACCGCCGAACGCCGGTAAAACGACCCTCGCAAACCGGATCGCACGCGACTGGACGGGTGACGCCGTCGGGCCGGAGAGCCACATCCCCCACGAGACTCGCCGGGCCCGCCGGAAGGAGGGCGTGGAGATCGAACGCAACGGGCGGACGGTCACCATCGACATCGTCGACACGCCCGGCGTGACGACGAAAGTCGACTACAAGGAGTTCTTGGACCACGACATGGAGAAGGACGACGCCGTCCGCCGGTCGCGCGAGGCGACCGAGGGCGTCGCGGAGGCGATGCACTGGCTCCGCGAGGACGTCGACGGCGTCATCTACGTGCTCGACTCGACGTCGGACCCGTTCACCCAGGTGAACACGATGCTGATCGGGATCATCGAGTCGCAGGACCTCCCCGCGCTCATTCTCGCGAACAAGACTGACCTGCCGGGATCGGACGTCCAGCAGATCGCGAACGCCTTCCCGCAACACGAGACGATTCCGCTGTCGGCGTTGGAGGGCGACAACATGGACGAAGTGTACACCAAGATCGCGGAGTACTTCGGCTAATGGCTGGCCCGAAAGCCAACGTCAACGCCGCCGACGATCCCGACGACTCCGACGACGGCGTCCGGATCGACATGATAAGCGGCGCGCGGATGGAGGGGCTCACGAGCATGGAGAAGATCCGGCTCATCCTCGACGGCGTCCGCGAGGGAAACATCGTCATCCTCGAAGAGGGGCTCTCCCCCGACGAGGAGTCGAAGCTCATCGAGGTGACGATGACCGAGATCAGCCCCGACGACTTCACCGGCATCGAGATAGAGACGTACCCCAAGGCCGAGGCGGGCGACCAGAGCTTCCTCGACAAGTTGATGGGCCGCGAGTCGACCCAGAAGCTCACGGTGATCGGCCCGGCGAACAGAATCGAGACCCTCCACAAAGACGAGAACCTCATCAGCACGCTCGTCTCTCGCAAGTAGATGCCCCACCAGTGTACCTCCTGCGGCCGGACGTTCCCCGACGGCTCCAAGGAGATGCTGTCCGGGTGCCCCGACTGCGGCGGGAACAAGTTCCAGTTCAAGCCCGCGAACGCGACGGAGAACGCCGGCCCCGCCGCCGAAGCGGACGAGGCGTCCGACTCCGCCGCCGGAGCGGACGGGACGCCCGACTCCGACTCGGGGCCGTCCGACGGAACGCGGCCAACCGCGGACGGGGAGGTTGCGTCGGCGTCCGACGAGGGCGCCGCCGCTCGGGGCCCCGACAACGCCGCAGACGCGACGCCGGACGACCGGGCCGATCCGACGCCGGACGACGCCGTGGCGGGCGCCGAATCAACGACCGGGTCCGACGGTACGGAACAGATCGCCGACCGGAATAACGAGGACATGGCACAGGCGAGCGCGCGATCCGAAGTGGTGTCCCCGGACGAGCTTGACCGCGCGAGCCGCGATGTCGACTCCGCCGAGACCTCGGAGCCGACCGACGAGGAGTCCAAGCCCGGCATCGACGCGCTCCGCGACGAGCTCAACGACCAGTTCGAGAGCATCCGGATCGTCAGCCCCGGCCAGTACGAGCTCAACCTGATGGAGCTGTACGACAGACAGGAGTACATCATCTCGCTTCAAGAGGACGGCCGGTACGTCATCGAAATGCCCGACGCGTGGGGCATCGACGACGAGTGACGAGTTCACTCACCGTCCCGTCCGGCTTTTCACGCTCCTGACCCCCCAGTTCTCTTCCTGACCCCCAGTTCTCGTCCTGACCGGCCCCTTCCCCGTCCCGCCCCGCGCCCTCTGACCGTCGTCTCCCCACATTCCCGGCGATTCCGGACGTCGGTGATCGTTCGTCTCGTTTTATTCGTAGTATAACAACTGAACCGGACGATTCGGCGATTCGGGCGACCCTTGTCGAAGAAGATACTGTTATCCGGCTTCCTCCGCTACGGAGTCGCATGTTTACCGATCGCTCCCGCCGACCGACCCGGAATTCCGGCGTCTGCTCGGCACCCGCCGTCCCGCTCGCCGGAGACCGACCCTCTCGGACCCGCGACGGGGTAGCCGCATGCGCGTAGTCGCGAAGTTCGGGGGAACGAGCCTCGGCAGCGGCGACCGGATCGAGCGCGCGGCCGACTCGGTCGCGAGCGCGGTCGCGGCCGGCCACGAGATAGCGGTCGTCGCGAGCGCGATGGGGTCGACCACCGACGACCTCCTCGACGACATCACCTTCGAGACGGACGACGCCGACCGCGCGGAGATCGTCTCGATGGGCGAACGCACCAGCGTCCGCATGCTGAAGGCCGCGCTGTCCGTCCGCGACGTCGACGCCGTCTTCCTCGAACCCGGCCACCCGGACTGGCCGGTCGTCACCAACGAACTCGGCGAGGTCGACGTGGCGGAGACGAAGCGGCGGGCGGAGGAGATCGCGGCCGATATGGACGGCGTCGTCCCGATCATCACCGGGTTCCTCGCCGAGGACCACGAGGGCAACGTCACCACGCTCGGGCGCGGCGGCTCGGACACCACCGCCGTCATGCTCGGCAACTACATAGACGCCGACGAGGTCGTGATCGTCACCGACGTGGAGGGCGTGATGACCGGCGACCCCCGCGTCGTCGAGGGCGCGCGCAACGTGGGCGAGATCACCGTCGACGAGCTGCGCAACCTCTCTTTCCGCGGCGCCGAGGTCGTCGCGCCGTCTGCGCTCTCGTACAAGGACGAGGGGCTCGCGGTTCGGGTCGTCCACTACCAGCACGGTGACCTGCTCCGCGGCGGCACGCGGATCGAAGGCGAGTTCGAGAGCCTGATCGACATGCGCGAGGAGCCGCTCGCGTGTCTCACCATCGCGGGGCGAGCCATCCGCAACCGCCCGGGGATCCTCTCGGAGCTGTCGAACGCGCTGCGCGCCGAGGAGGTCAACATCGACGCGGTCGCGTCCGGCATGGACTCGGTCACCTTCTACGTCGATGTCGACATCGCCGAGACCGCCGAGGCGCTGCTCCACGAGGCGGTCGTCACCGACGAGGCGCTCTCCTCCGTCACCGTCGCCGACCCCATCGCCGTGATCCGCGTCACGGGCGGCGAGCTCCCCAACCAGTCGGGGGTCATTCAGGACATCATCGCGCCCATCGCGGACGCCGGAATCAACATCATCGACCTGATCACGAGCGCCACCTCCGTCGCGGTGTTCGTCGACTGGGACGACCGAGAGGAGGCCCTCGAAATCGTCCAAGAGCGCTTTGACTGAGCCTCGCGGGGATCGACGACCGCGACTCTGACCGGATCGGTGGCTGCGACCCTGACCGGATGGGCGGCCGCGGCCCTGACCGGATCATAAACCCCGAAGCGTCCGCCTCAGCCGCTTTCCGCCGGATCGAACCGGTACCTCGTCGTCGCCGTGCCGTCGATCCGCGGCCCGGATCCCGCCGCCTCGAAGCCGAACGCCTCGACCACTTCCGGACCGACCCCGTCGGCGGGGACGATGACTTCGACCGACATTCCCTCTCGTTTCGCGAAGCCGACCGGCTCCTCGAACAGCCGCTCGACCGCGGCCGCGGTGCCCTCGAAGTTCGTCACGTGAACCGTCCCGTCACGCACGTCGAACGCGACGAACCCGGCGACCGCGTCGACCGGGGTGTCGTCACCGCCGTCACCGTCGCCGCTCGGCTCCGACGGCGAGGGCGCTCCCCCCGATTCCGACTCGGCGTCGTCTGTCACCGCGACGCGAACCGACCGGTCGTGGATCATGTTCCGAGCGACGCCGCGGGGTCGGCCCGTCATCGACCCGACGGCCGCGGCGTCGGCCTCGACCGCGTCACGAACTCGCATACGTCAGTACTCTCGGCCGACGGCATAAAATCGCCGCACGGTTGGCGTCGACCGGATGATTTTAACGACGGGCGGACGGATTGTCTCGCATGTCCAAATCGACCCAGATCGTGGTTGGCACGGTCGGCGTTTCGGCCGTCCTCTCGGTGCTCATCATCCTCTCGTACGTCCTCGGCTGATGTTCTCGCCCCGGGCGCTCGACGACGATATTGAAGCGGTCCGCGATCACTACGCACCGGGATCGCCGGTCCTCGACGTCGAGTCCGACTTCGAGACCCTCCCGCCGGCCGCCGCGGAGGACCTCGGCCTCTTTGTCGACGCGCTCGATCCCGCGTCGTACCCCGCCGAGTGGCTTCCCGAGGCGGTCCCGGACCTACTCGGCAAGCACGCTGGCCCGGCGTTTACCGTCGGACTCCCCGGCGACGGGACCGTCGTCCGGACCGCACAGACCGATCCGCCCGCGGTCCTCGTCAAGCGACGTGCGGAGGGGACGCCCGAAGACTTCCTTGCCTTCCTCGTCGCCGAGCGGCTAGTCCAGATCGACTGCGACCCGGCTCCGGGCGCAGTGAGCGGCGGAGACTCGACCGGGCTCCCCGAGACGTTCCTCCCCTTCTTCGGCGAGCGCTACCGCGACCTCGACGCGGCGATCCGCCGCCCCGACCCGGAGACGGGCGCGTCGACGACGGGATTCGGACCGGCGGACGTGTTCCAGGTTGCGAACGCGCTGTTCGACGCGTGGGTCGGCCTCCACACCCGCGACACGTTCGCGTCGTGGGAGTCGGAGCACCCCCGGCTGTACGACGCGTGGGTCGACGCCGGCAAGCGGCTCTCCGGCCGGCTCGGTGAGCTCTCCGGCGAGGTCGCGCGCGGCGACACGGAGTTCCCGAGCGCGACGGAGTACGCCTGCTCGGCGGTCAAACACGACCTCGACCTCCCGGCGCCGTACGCCGCCCTCGACACGACCGCCTACCGGGACCGCGGGGCCGCCTACGCCGTGGCGTGGACAGAGAAGACGTTCGCGGCGCTTCTCGACGAGAGCTGACGCTTCCTCGCGGCGGCAGACCGCCGCTCAGACGTCTACGACGACGTTCCCGTCCCCGTCGAGGTCGATGACACCGTCGAACAGGTCGCGGAACCGGTCGAGCGTCGCGACCTCGTGGACCTCTTCGGAGAGGTGGAAGATACCGACCGCGTCGTGCTCGTCGAGGAGGTCGAGGATCTCGCTCGCGGCGTCGTACACCGCGTCGTCGTCGGCGTAGTAGGCCATCTCGGTGAGCGAGTCGACCGAGACGCGCCGCTTCCCCTCGTTCTCGGTGAGGAACCGCTCGACGCGGTCGACGACGCCGTCGAGGTCGTCCGGCGCGGAGACGTAGTAGACGTCGTCGGCGGTCCGTCGCGAGTAGCCGCGCTCGACGGAGAGCGTGTCGAGGATCGTCGCCTTCGTCTCGTCGACGTCGTAGTACTCCAGTTTCTGTTCGACCTCGCGGGCGGTCGTCCGGGTCGAGACGACGAGGAACGCGTCGGTGTCGGTCTTCAGGAAATCGGTGTCGATCCGGTCCGTCTCGCCGATGCTCGGGTGGACGAGCAGGAGTCCCGTGCCACCCGGTATCGCTTCCGGTCCGTTCTCGATCGCGAGCGAGTAGTCCATGGGATCGGCAATCACGCGACCGACTTAACGGTGCGGTCGACGGGCTAATAATTAAGTCAAATAGAATACACCTGTGGTTGAGCGAATGAGCGATACGTTTTCTGGGACATACGACGCTGTCATCGTCGGCGGATTCTCCGGCGTCGTCACCACGATACTCGCCGTCCGTGAACTCCAGGACGTTGATCTGTAAGTCGACCCGCTGGATCCGGACGGGTTGGGTGGCCTCAGCATCACCGGATACTTTTCGATTCGCACTACGCTCACGTTCTCGACGGGGTCGCTACTTCTCCCCCCGCGTTCATTTTCGTCCGGGGAAACGCTCCCTCGCGGTTGGTCTCTGTGATCGCCGCCGGTTTCGTCGGAACGATTCTCGTTTCGTTCCTCTACCCGACTCGACTGATCAATAGAAGGCCCAACAGCACAGCGACTCGAGATTGGAGGAACTCCGCAAAGGGCATCCGACAGGCGAAACTGACGCCCTCAACTACTCGAAAATCGAATCCAGTGACGAAAACACGGAATTGCTGAATCGAATGGAGCTAGACAGAGTCCGTCGGGAGTAGCAGGACTACCAAAATCTACGGCTCTATCCGCTCCAAGTGAGTAGCCTCCTGAAACTGATCTCGTCGCTCGTACTCCCGATCCTGTTTCTCGTAATTGATTTGTACGTACTCTGCGTCTCCACCGCATTCGCCCCCTTCGTTTCATCTGGAGATCGCCGTCACGGACCGATGAGTTGTGACAAGTCTCGATCCTGCGTTCAAACGCGTCGGTCGGTTTTTTTGCCCCGCCCGTCGTCGGTGCGTTCGATGCCCGGGCACGACTCCGCGCGCGACATCTACCGGCAGGCGGTCCCGGTGATAACCGTCAGCCTGATCGCCGGGTTGTTCGCGGGGACGATACTCGCCTCCGACGCCATGCGCGCGAACATCGCGGAGGTCCCCGGGCTCCTCCTGTTGCTCCCGGCGTTCCTCGCCACCCGCGGGGGAGTGTACGGCTCGCTCGGCGCCCGGCTCTCGACCGGGCTCCACCAGGGGATCATCGAACCGCGGTTTCAACCCGACCGGCGACTCACGAACGCGGTCGTTGCCTCCTTCCTGAACGGAATGACCGTCTCCGTGTTCATCGCGGTCGTCACCTACGCGACGCTCGTCTTGTTCGGTGACGGCGGGAGCCTCTTCCAGCTGGTCGGCGTGATGGTCGTCGCCGGCTTCCTCTCGGCGGTGCTGATGATCACGGTGCTCATCGCGGTCATCTTCCTCGGCTACCGCCGCGGGCTCGACCCAGACAACGTCATCGGACCGGTGGTCACCACGCTCGGCGACGTGTTCGGGGTGTTCTTCCTCTTGGTCGGCGTCGCCGCCGTGGGGGCGCTGTCGTGACCGACCCCGAGTCCACCGCGGTCGACGAGTGGTCGGTCCGACGGATCGTCCGGACGATGATCCCCCTGCTCGCCGCGCTGTCGGTGCTTCAGCTCGTCTCGGGGACGGTACTGGAGACGTACGAGGCGGTACTGCTCAGGTACCCGGCCCTGCTAGTCCTCGTTCCCGTCCAGATCGGGACGGCCGGCAACCTCGCGTCGATCACCTGCTCGCGGCTCACGACCCAGCTGTACCTCGGGACCTACGAGCTCAGCCCGTCGAACCCCGCCCTCCGGGCGAACGCGGGCGCGGTGTTCGGGCTCGCGGCGACCGTCTTCGGCGCCGTGGGAGTCGCCGCGTGGGCGATCGGGCTCGCGCTCGGCGGGTCGCTCGCGCTCGGCCGGGTGCTGCTGATCTCGTTGGTCTCCGGGCTGTGCCTCGCGGTCCTCGTCGTCGTCGCCAGCGTCGCCGCCGTCGAGGTGTCCTACCGCGTCGGGCTCAATCCGGACGACACGACGATCCCCGTGGTGACGAACCTCTGTGACATCGCCGGCGTGCTGATCCTCTTCGCGGTCGTCTCGGTCGTGCTGTGAGGCCGGAGCGAGCGGCACGGCGCGACCGCGGCGCCGTGACCGCGACAGCGCGCCACGCCCCTCTCAGAACACGCTGTCGGCGGTCGCAGCGCCGACGACGCTGAACATCGCGCCGACGGCGACGGCCTTCGCCGTCGTCGCCACCACCGCGCCGTCGCCGATCCCACCCTCGACGAGGAACGTCTGCGGGGCGTCGAAGATCAGCGCGAGCAGGAGCACGGACCCGAACGCCACCGTCATCAGCGAGACGAAGCGGGTCGGGATCCCGACGAAGTCCGGCTCCTCGTCGACGTCGCGTCCGGTGTCGGCCCGGTACAGCGCGGCGTACCCGATCAGTCCGACGAGCGCGGCGGTCACACCGGCTTGGACCCAGTTCATCCCCGCGGCGAGCTCCCAGACCTCCGCGGTGACGACGAACGGCCCCGCGAGCAGGAAGCCGCCGACCGACTGCTGGGCGATGTCGGCCACCCGGAAGTTCGGTCGGCGGAGCGCTCGCGGTCGCTTCATACCCACCGGCGGGAGCGGAGCCGGTAAAACACCGCCGTTTTTCACCGCTCTCCCCGTTCGGCCGGTATGAGCGTCCGCGAGGAGTTCGACGAGTGGGCGGCGAGCGGGAAGGACCGCGGGATGGAGGACCGCCACTGGCACACCGCGAAACACGTGTTGGCCCGCATGCCGGCCGAGGCGGGCGACGCCGTCCTCGATCTGGGGACCGGCTCCGGCTACGCGCTCCGCGCGCTCCGCGAGCGGGGGATCGACCGCGGCTACGGCCTCGACGGCGCCCCGGAGATGGCCAGCAACGCCCGCGAGTACACCGACGACGACGCGGTCGGCTTCCTCGTCGGCGACTTCGACGAACTCTCCTTCGCCGACGACTCCTTCGACCACGTCTTCTCGATGGAGGCGTTCTACTACGCGGCCGACCCGGTCCACACCCTCGAAGAGGTCCGCCGCGTGCTGAAGCCGGGCGGTACCTTCTACTGCGCGGTGAACTACTTCGCGGAGAGCGAGACGACCCACGCGTGGCAGGAGAACATCGCCGTCGAGATGACGCTGTGGAGCCGCGAGGAGTACCGCGAAGCGTTCCGCGAGGCCGGCCTGTACGTCGCCGAGCAGGACGCGATCCCGGACCGCGAGACCGAGATTCCCGACGCCTCCGAGTTCCCGACCGAGGGGTACGAGACGCGCGAGGCGATGGTGGACCGCTACCGGACGTGGGGGACGCTGCTGACGGTCGGTGTGGCTCCCTGAGTCGGTCCGTCGGGATTCGACCTCCCGTGGCGGCCGGTGCGAGACGAACAGTTGATCTCCCAACCGTTTTACCGAGTCCCACAGTCGTCTCCCTCAATGGACGTCCGCGGTGCCCTCCTCGGCCGTCCCGACGGTCGCTTCCGTATCGCCGGCACCGTCGGTCTCGTGTTCGTCTTTGCGTTCGTCCTCTACGCCGCCTACTGGCGGTCGAACGCGGCGTACGGTGCGAGTACGGAGGTGACCACCCAACTCGGTGCCATCCGCGCGGTCGCCCCGGAGATCAGCGACATCGGTCACTCGCGTGCCACCGCCGTCCTCTACCTGCCCGCCGCGGCGATCGCTATCCTCGTTCAGTATCACGGTGGCGCCGCCATCTACACGCTCGCAGCGGGGCCCGCCATCCCGGTCGCGTCGGCTCTCGCGCGTGCGGCGTTCAGCCCCTTGCCGGACGTACTGGAGATGGAGGTCCTCGGCGTCACGCTTCCGACTCACCTCCGGCTCGGCCTCGCGGTCGGCGCCTTCGCCGTCGTCGTCGGTTCTGCCCTCCGTCGATTGAGTCCCCCGAGCGAGCGTTCAGCGTCGGAACGCTTCTTCGGCTCGTCGGGGGAGCGGCACAGAGCGGTTGTCGTCATCGCTGTCGCCGCCGTTCTCTCGGTCCCGTCCACGTTCTGGTTATATGCCTCCTATCCGACCTACCAGCCGTTCGGGTACGCCGTGTTCGGGGCTCCGATCGCGGCGCTCGTCTACTGGTACCGGGGCGGGATCGCACTCGCGTGGCTCGGTGACGCCGCGGCCGTCTTGGGACACGCAACCGCGATCGCGTTTATTGCCGATTCGCCCGACTACGTCCTCGATCCGGCCTTCTTCGTTCCCGCGCTCGCCGTTGCGACCGCGCTCGGGTCGCTCGGCGCGGGCGTCGCCGTCGGCTTTCGAGGACTGTACGTGGTCGTCAGCCGCCGGGACGCTGTAGGGTCGGGATCGCACTGGGGGTAGGTCGCGAGACGGCGCCCTTGGTCTGCCCCCGGCCGCCAGCGGTTCGCGCGCGCAACTCGCGGCCTTCGCTTCGCTCCGGCCGCTCACCGACACGCGCCGCCGCGCGTTCTTCCGCTATGTTCGGCCCGTTCCGACGGTTTAAATCGAGGCGGGGCCCAGACTCCGGTAATGGAACCGAGTTCGCTCTCCGGGCTCCCCGCGGGCGTCGGCGAGGCGCTCGAAGCGGAGGGCGTCGCGGAGCTGTATCCGCCGCAGGAAGCGGCGGTCGAGGCGGGCGTCACCGACGGCGAGAGCCTCGTCGCGGCGGTCCCGACCGCGTCCGGCAAGACGCTGATCGCCGAGCTGGCGATGCTCTCCTCCGTCGAGCGCGGCGGCAAGGCGCTGTACATCGTCCCGCTGCGCGCGCTCGCCAGCGAGAAGAAGGCCGAGTTCGAGCGCTGGGAAGAGTTCGATGTGACGGTCGGCGTCTCCACGGGCAACTACGACTCCGACGGCGAGTGGCTCGCGAGCCGGGACATCATCGTCGCCACCTCGGAGAAGGTCGACTCGCTCATCCGCAACGGCGCCCCGTGGATCGACGACCTCACCTGCGTCGTCAGCGACGAGGTCCACCTCGTCGACGACTCGCACCGCGGCCCCACCCTCGAAGTGACCCTCGCGAAGCTCCGCAAGGTGAACCCCGGCCTCCAGACGGTCGCGCTCTCGGCGACCGTCGGCAACGCCGACGTCATCGCGGACTGGCTCGACGCCGAACTCGTCGAGTCCGACTGGCGACCGATCGAGCTCCACACCGGCGTCCACTTCGGCAACGCGATCAACTTCGACGACGGGAGCCAGCGCGAGGTCCCAGTCGAGCGCGGCGAGGACCAGACCGCGAGGCTCGTCGCCGACGCCCTGGACACCGAGGAGGACGGCCAGGGCGGCTCCTCGCTCGTCTTCGTCAATTCGCGGCGCAACGCCGAGTCGTCGGCCCGCAAGCTCACCGACGTGACGGGGCCGCGGCTCACCGGCGACGAGCGCGACCGCCTCCGCGAGCTGGCCGAGGAGATCCGCGGCGTCTCCGACACCGACACCTCCGAGGACCTCGCCGACGCGGTCGAGGAGGGGTCGGC
>NZ_NEWJ01000028.1:7686-34079 GCF_002135045.1 Halorubrum sp. SD683 | reverse complement strand
CGAGCGGACGTACCGCTTCAGCTCCGACTCGACCTCCGGTTTGTCGACCGTCCGGCGTTCCACGTCGTCCTCGAACTCGTCGAGCTGCGACCGCAGCTCCCGGACCTCCGCTTCGAGGGCGGCGACGAGTCCCGTCACGCGTCCGTCGTCCGGTCAGTCATCGCCGCGGCGGCGGGCGTAGTCGAGCGCCTTCCCCGGCGTTTCGATCAGGTTGAGGCCGATACCGACGACGACGAAGATCGTGTACAGGCCGAGCGTCGAGAGTCCGAGGACGACGATGGCGCCGACCGCGTAGATCCCGTCGAGGGAGGTCAACGCGGCGAGCGTCAGCACGGTCCCGTACAGCAGCACGAGGTACGGGCCCCAGCCGCGGGCGTGGCCGCGGCGCATCCGCGAGCGGACGTACCGCTTCAGCTCCGACTCGACCTCCGGTTTGTCGACCGTCCGGCGTTCCACGTCGTCCTCGAACTCGTCGAGCTGCGACCGCAGCTCCCGGACCTCCGCTTCGAGGGCGGCGACGTCCGGCGCGCCGCGCGGCCGTTCGCCGTCGTCCCCCTCGGGATCCGACTCGCCGTTCATACCCGTGGGTCGGTCGCGGTCCTGTTGTAACTGCCGGTCCGCGGCGTCGTCGGTGCCGTCGAACGCGGCGGCGGGACCGCCGCCCCCGGCCTCCCCGGAGTCGTCGCCGCCAGTCCCCCGCCCGGCGAGCACCACGTTGACCACGCCACCGAGGACGACGACGACGGCGGCGAGGTACAGCCACGTGACCAGCAGGAGGATGCCGCCGATGACGCCGTACACCTCGTACTGCGCGGCGCCCGCGGCGTACACCTGAAACCCGGCCTGAAGCAGCGTCCAGCAGACCGCCGCGAACGCCGCGCCCGGCAGCGCCTCGCGGACGGCGATCGCCGGCTGCGGCAGGAGGTAGTACATCGGGAGGAACACGACCGCGAGGAGGGCGGGCAGGGCGAGGACGCTCGCCGCCTCGATCAGGGGAAGCGCGTCCGCGGCCGCGACGAACGCGCCCACGGCGACCATCACGCCGAGGCCGACGCCGACGCCGACGACGACCGAGGCGGCGTCGGCGATCTGCTTGAGGAGGCCGGGCGTCTCCTCGCCGCCGTACAGCGAGACGAACGCCGTGTCGAGCCCGCGGAACACCTTCAGCGTCGACCAGATCAGCAGCCCGACCCCGAGCAGGCTCGCGCCGGTCCGCCCGCCGGCCGAGGAGACGGCCCCGACGACCGCCTCCTCGCCGGCCGGCGTGAGGAACTCGCCCGTGGACGCCACCAGCTCGGCGGCGATGGTCTCGCCGAAGACGGCGGTAGCGACGACGACCAGCAGCAGGAGCGCGGGGACGAGCGAGACGAACGCGTAGTAGGCGATGGCGGCCGCGAGGAACGTCACCTGCCTGTCGACCGCGAGGTCGGCGACGCGCCGAACCGTGCCGAACGCGGTGCGCGAGTGTCGAGACACGTCACGCGTTTCGACCGACCGCGACAAAAGCGGGAGGGTGCCGGGCGCGGCGCGGGCGGGCGCTCGTGGGGTGGAATTCGCGGCGGGAGCGAACGCGGCCGCGGCCCCGTCAGTCCGCGCCGTCGCCGAGGACCGCCTCGCGCATCTCGGGGATCGACGCCGTGCTCTTCACCGCCGTGCCACGGTAGTGCGCGCGGCTCGCCTCGTGGCCGGCCCCGCGGACGCGCTCGACGAACTCGTCCATCCCGATCGCAGGCTCGCCCCACTCCTTGTACAGCCGGTGCTGGTCGTAGTGCGTGGGGGTGTCGAGTTCGCGAGCGACCGTCCCGAGCAGCTTGCGCGCACGCTTCGCCTCGCCCATGTCGTCCGTCACCTCGCGGCGGACGGCGCGCGCGAAGTCGGCGTCCGCGACCGGGCCGAGCCAGATCGGACCGGCCGTGAGGACGCGGTCGCTCCCGCACTCCGGGCAGGCGTCGACCGGGTCGGCGACGTGCCCCGGCGTCGCCGAGCGCCAGAGGCAGTCCTCGCAGTGGTCGACGTACCCCACGCCGTCGAGGCAGTCGTCGGCCGCGCGGGCGCCCGACTCCAGTTCGAGGTAAGTCCGCGCGTAGTGACGGGAGACGTGCGAGAGGATCGGCGTCGCCGCCTTGTCGTAGCGCGCGGCGGTCCGCACCAAGGCGGATATCAGCGTTCGGAGCCCCATCTCGGGGTGATAGTCGGTGTTGCGCGGGACCGCGCCGTACTTCCGGATCCCGCTGTTGAGGTGGGCGCCGCACAGCGGCGCGGTGTCGGTCGCGGTGACGCAGACCAGGTTGCGCCCGTTCGCGAACGCGGCGTCCGCGAAGGGGATCGGTGTGCCGTACGGGTCCAGATCGACGACGTCGAACGGCCCCTCGTCGTACAGGAGGGCGTTGACGTCGCGGTGGACCGCCTCGCCGTCGAGGCCGTTGGCGTCGAGGTTCGTGGCGGCGAGCTCGACCGCGTCCGCGTCGACGTCGGCGCAGGTGACCCGATACCCCTCCGCGGCGGCGCGGACCCCCCTGACCCCGGAGGCGGCCATCGCGTCGAGGTACGAGGCGACGCGCGGTTCGCGGTCGCGGTAGGCGCGCAGCGTCGCGACCGTCACGTCGCGGTTCAGCTCCTGTGTCGGGTTGAAGAAGACGCCGCCGCCGGTGCCCTTGCTGGCGCCGTCGCGAGCCTCCGGGACGGAGACGGTGAGTCCGCCCTCTTCGATGTCCATACGCTCGATTCGACCATCCGGGCTAAAAGGGTCGCGCTCCGGGTCCGGGGGCGCGCTCCGGATCTCCGGGCGCGGGGCGCGGACGCCCAACGAGGGAGGCTTTTACGCCGCGGGCTCGCAAGGTAACCGTATGAACGGATATCCCATGCGGCGGGCGAGCGCGGTCGACGAGGAGACGGAGGGCCGGGAATGGTAAGCCCGGCGCGGGTAGACGCGGCGACCGACATCGCGTACGGCGCGCTGATCGTCCTGTCGATCGTGTTGATCGCGACGACGCAGGTGAACAACGTCGCGATCGCGTTCGGGATCGGGGTGTTCGCGTCGTACGTGATCCACGTCGTGTGGAAGATGGCCCGCTTCGATCCGGACTGGATGACGCGCGAGGTCGCCGACCAGGTCGGGAAACAGGTCGAAGAGAGCGTCGGCGAGACCGTCGACAAGGAGGTCGAGAAGACCGTCGGTGAGACCGTCAACAAGGAGGTCGAGAAGACCGTCGGCGAAACGGTGAGCAAGGAGGTCGAGAAGACCGTCGAGGAGACCGTCGGCGAGAAGGTGGAGGAGACCGTGAGCAAGGAGGTCGAGAAGAGCGTCGGCGAGACCGTCAACAAGGAGGTCGGCGAGGTCGCCGACGACGTCAGCGACACGGTCAGCGAGGAGGTCTCGGGCAAGGTCGAAGAGACCGTGGGCGAGACGGTAGAGAAGACCGTCGAGGAGACCGTCGGCGAGAAAGTCGAAGAGACGGTAGAGAAGACCGTCGAGGAGACCGTCGGCGAGAAAGTCGAAGAGACGGTGGAGAAAACCGTCGAAGAAACCGTCGGCGAGAAGGTCGAAGAGACGGTGGAGAAAACCGTCGAAGAAAAGGTCGAAGAAGCCGCCGAGGAGATGAGCGACGACGAAGAGGATGCGGCGGACGAAGCCGCTGCGAGCGATCGGTCCGACGCCGTATAGCCGGGGCGACCGCGGCCGGCGGTCTCGGTGGGATCGAGCCGAGCGGTGCGTCTCCGAGCGAAAGGCGACCAGCCGGAACAACCCGATCTGGTCACGCCTCGGAAGTCGCGGGCGATAGCGGCCGAACCCGACCGGTCGCTCCCCTAACGCCGAGTTCTCGATCCGTTGTCGACGCGAAGCGTCAGGAACCGACTCGGCGCGATACTGTGTCGTTTGAATTTACACCGACGGAATCGACAGCTGGCGATGTACCGGAGGTACCAGTACGTCGTCGTGGCTCGGTGAACGTTGAGCCGGCCGTTGTATCCGCATCCGCGCGGGGGGCGTCCGCTTCCGTCTGTTCGACCGGTGTTTCGATAGATTCCGGTTAATCGTCGGCGATCGCCTCGGTCTCGTCGAGTTGCTCGAAGAAGCCGTCCGAGTCGGTCACTTCGACTCCCACCGGTAGGAGACTGCTGAGTACGACGCAGTCGCTCAGGGTCGAAGAAGAACGGAAAGGAGTGGATGTTCGCTACTCGTTGCCGAACATCTGGCGCATCATCGGGTGCATCTCCATGAGCTGCTCTTCGGCGATCTCCTCGTACAGCTTGTACGTGATAGAGACCGCAAGCAGTAGCCCGGTGCCGGAGACCTGCCCGATGGTGCCAAGCAGGTTCGCCATCACGGCGAGCAGCCCGACGAGGGCGCCGCCGATGACGGTCACCTGCGGGATGTACCGCTCCATGACCTTCTCGACGACCTGCGGGTTCCGGCGGAACCCGGGGATCTGCATCCCGGAGTTCTGGATCTGTTTCGCGGTCGCCTCCGGCCCCATGCCGGTAGTCTCGACCCAGAAGATCGCGAAGATAGCGCCGCCGACGATCATGAACGCGAGGTCGATCGCGAGCCGGATCGCGATCATCCACGGCTCGACGGACGCCGGTATCTCACCGAGGAACCACATCCACTGCCCCCGGCTCTGAATCGGGTTCAGGTAGTAGAACAGCCCGCCGATGGGCTGCCCCTGCTCGCTGTAGGTCCCGAGTATCGCCGGCATCCCCGCCCACTGCGAGGAGAGGATCTGGCCGAGGAACTGGATGTTCGCCTGCAGCGCGCGAACGAGGATCATCGGGAGGACGGACGCGTAGATGAGCTTCACCGGGAAGCGTCCACGGGCGCCCTTCACGCGGGCGTGCGACAGCGGGATCTCGACGCGGACCGACTCCGCGTACACGACGATCCCGAAGATGAACACCGTGGTGAAAAGCGCCAGAATGTTCCCCGGATCGAAGAGGAGATTCTGGAGCCCCTCCGCCGTGAACGGCGACATCGACACCGGCACGTCGCCGAAGATGACGCCGTACCAGCTCGCGAAGAAGCCGGAGGCGCCGAGTGCGGAGAAGCTGAAGAAGCCGCCGACGATCTGCTGGCTCACCGACGCGATGATGAACAGCCCGACGCCGGAGCCGACGCCCCACTTGCTCACGATCTCGTCCATGAACAGGATGAGGATGCCGCCGACGAAGATCTGCGCGAAGATCAGCACCTGAACGCCGAACGTCCCGATGCCGAGCGCGCTCGCGACCGCGTCGTCCGCGGGGAGGAACCCCCCGGTGAACACCATCGGCGCCGCCGTGAGGGCGGAGACGATGATCACCAGCAGCTTCTGGAGGCCCTGATAGAGGACCTGGTCGCGCGGGTCGTTCTCGGTGTCGAGCCCGAGGAGGTTCGCACCGCCCAACAGCTGGAGGACGATGGACGCCGTGACGATCGGTCCGATACCGACCTGTAGCAGCGACCCGGACGACCCGGCGAGCACCGACCGGAACTGCCCGAAGAAGTCCGACCCCTGCCCGACCGCCAACCCGAACGGGTTGATGTTGGTCAGGAAGAAGTAGACGATCAGGATTCCGGCCGTCCACGTAAGCTTCCGTCTGAACGGGACGTGTCCCGCGGGCCGCTCCACGACGGGCATCCGCGAGAGCACCGGTTCGGCGGCCTCCTTCCAGCTCATGTTACGCCTCGTCGTTCTCGTCGTCGGAAGTGTTTTCCGGTTCGTCAGCGGGCTCTTCGGCGCGCTCGGAGAGCGTCGCCTCGCCGCCCGCCTCCTCGATGAGCTCGACCGCACCGGCGGTGAACGCGTCGGCCGTGACGCGGAGCTCGCGGCGGACCTGTCCGCCGCCGAGCACCTTCACCACGTCAGCCTCGTGGCCGTCCTCAACGACGTCGCGCGCGTCGAAGACGTACGCGTCGCCGTCCTCCTCGGCGAGACCGTCCGCGGCGTACAGCGCCGCGTCCTCGTCGAGCTTCTGGATCTTCACTTCGAGGACCTCCGTCTGAGCGTCCTCGGGGCGCTTGAACCCGTGCTTGCCGAGCGGACCGTAGTTGTGGTACTCGTGTTTCGCGCGACCGGCCGCGCCGCGACCGCCGCGATGCCCGGCGCCGCGCCGGTTCTTGTGCGTGCCGCCGCCGTGCGTCCGAGAGCCGCGCTGTCGTCGTTTCTTGCTCGTCATCGCATCGCCTCCAGGAGACTGTCGATCTCCTCGGTGGTGTGTTTCCCGAGTTCGCCGCCCTCGATCACGGGGTGTTTGATGCCCTCGTGACCGCCGCGGGGGGCGTGGAGCCGCAGCGTCGGCGAGAGACCCTGCTCGCGCAGCGTGGTCTCCTCGTCGACGAGCGCCTCGGCCAGCGCCTCCAGGTCGGCGTAGTCGGTGTTGTCGTCGATCCACTCGTCGTCGACGTCGGCCGAGGCCGAGCCTTCGAGCGGCTCGCCGCGCCGCGCGATCGTTCGCGCGACGGCCTCGACGCTCGGTTCCCCGAACGCGACGACATCGTTGACCTTCGCGATCATGCCGCTGTACGAGTCCGTCTCGGGGACGAGCGTCGCGTGGTTGACGCGCCCGACGTTCAGCATGTCGAGCGTGTCCTCGACGCCGGACCCGAGATTAACCTCGCCGCGGAGCTGAACGATCGCCTGCATCACTCGCTCACCTCGTCGTAGTGGACTTCGCGCGCGTGCTGGGGCGTACGGGACTGCGCCGCGTTCTCCAGCGCGTTGAACGTCGCCTTCGCGAGGTTCACCGTCGTGCGCGTGTTGCCGTCGGAGTTCGTCCAGGCGTCCTCGACGCCGGCGAGTTCTAGGATGTTGCGGACCGTCTCCGCGGCCGCGAGGCCCAGCCCCTGCGGGGCGGGCTTGATCTCGACGGTGACGGAGCCGGCCTTCCCCTTCGCCGTGCGGGTCAGGGAGTTGGTGCCGCCGGGCTGGTCCTCCCAGGACCCGGAGCCGCGGTCCACCGAGATGATGTTCAGCTTCGCGACGTCGATCGCCTTCTGGATCGCGCCGCCGACCTGGTCGTCGCGGGCCTGCGCGTAGCCGAGGTAGCCGTCGCGGTTGCCCACGGCGACCACGCAACGGAACTTCACGCGGCGGCCGGAGTCGGTCATGCGCTGGACCATGTTGATGTCCAGCACCTCGTCTTCGAGCCCCGGGAGGAGCTGGTCGACGATCTCGGCCTCCTTCAGCGGGAGCCCGGACTGGAGCGCCTGTTCCATCGACGTGATGTCGCCGTCCTGTACCTTGCGGCCGAGTCGCGTCCGCGGTTCCCAGCCGTCGTTGTGTCTACTCATGGTCCTCCTGGATTGTCGCGAGCACGTCGTCGAAGTGCTCGGGTAGCTCGCTGGCGTCGAACGCGCCGCTGTACAGCGGCTCGTCGAGCTGCTCGGCGTAGTCGGCGATGTGTTCGCCGCGCGTGCGCGACCAGTCGGCCAGCACGTCGTCGTTGTGCGGGATCTCGAGGCCCGCGTCAATCGCTCCTTCCTGTACCGCGAACGTCTTGTTGCCGGGCGTCGCCGTGTTGAGCCCGATGTCGAGGACGGCCTCGTCGAGGCCGGCGTCGACGGCGCGAGCGCCCGCGAGGTACCCGGTGAGGTACGCGCTGGGGAGGTTGCCCGTGGGGGCGTCCCAGCCGTACTCGCCGAGCTCCTCGCTGGAGGCGGCCGCGTGGGTCTCGTCGCCGTCGGATCCGGGGGTCACCAGCTGCGCCCTGACGTGAGCGTTGCTCACCCGAGCGACCAGGCGAGGCTTGCCCGATTTCAGCAGGCGCAACCTCTGATGGTAATCCGTCCGGACCTCGCGGCGGCGCCGCATCGGCACCTTGTATCGTGGTCCTGTCGCCATTAGTCCGTCACCTCGTAACCGTACTGCGTCTCGATGAACGCCTCGAGACGGGCGACGTCCTCGAAGTCTCCCCCGCTCGCTTTGTTGTACAGCGTGCGGTACTCGGAGGCGTCGAGCACGTCTTCGTCGTCGCGAAGCTCCTTCAGGCGGGCCCGCTGTGCGCGGATGCGCGCCTTCCAGTCGTCTTTCGTGTCCTGTCGCGCGCCGGAGCGACCCTTGCGGGAGCCGGCGCCCGACTGATGCCCGTACGAGCGCTTGTCGGCGCGCTCGCGGGCGCGACCGCGCGAGTTCGTCTTCGCGTCCTTCGCGCGGATCGTTCCCTGTTCGATGAGCTCGCGGACGTCCTCGCGGGTGATGGCGTCCTCGATCTCTTCCTGTGCCTCGGGGTCGAGCCAGACGCGGCCCTTGCCGACGTCGAGCTCGTCCGCTGCGAGCCGTTTCTGCGCCTTCAGATCACTCATCGTCGACCTCCACTTCGACGTAGGTCGGGTTCAGCACGCGAATGCCGCGCTCCTCCGCCTCGTCTTCGATCAGTTCGCGCTTTCGACCGCCGACCTTCGAGGCGATCCGCACCGCCTGCGTGTCGCCGTCGACGCCCTCCAGATCGTCCGTGTTGTGAACGCGGACCTCCTCGAAGCCGCTCGGGTGCAGGTCGCGCGACGCCGTCGGCGAGCGGAAGCCGGCCTCGACGACCGGCCCCTTCGACTTCATGCGACGGCGCTGCTTGGAGAGCCCGCCGCGCGGCTTGCGCCACGACGTCGGGATCCGCTTTTTCTTGTGGTAGTCCTGCCGGTTGAACTGCGGTTTCCCCTCGCGGTGCTTCTGTGCGAGCGCGCGAGCGGTCTCGTCGTCCAGTTCCGGCGTCTTGTCGGCGTGACCGCGGGGCCGAAGCTCCGTCTCGACCGTCTCGGACTCCTCGGCCTCGTCGACCGGCTCCTCCTCGTCGGTCTCGTCTTCGATCTCCGCGTCCGCCTCCTCGTCGACCTCCAGCCCGCCGACGTCGGCCTTGACACGCGCTGCGAGCGCGTTGCCGACGCCGTCGACCTCGGAGAGCTCCGACTGGGAGGCGGCCTTCACGTCCTCGACCGTCTCGTAGCCGGCCTCGCGAAGCGCGTCCGCCTTCGAGGGACCGACACCGCTGATGTCTTCCAGTTCGTCTGCCATCGGTTAGGCACCTCCGGTGGGTTTCTCGACGATGTACACGCCGTCCTGGAAGACGCGCGTGTCCTTGTCGGTCACCTTCGTCAGCTGTTCGATGTCGGCGGCGGTCTGGCCGACGGCCTCCTTGTCGGAGCCCGAGAGCGTGACCGTCTCGCCGTCGATCTGTACGTCCGTGTCTCCGCGGATGGGGGTGCGCCGCGCGGCGCTCTCTCCGAGGAAGTTCTCGATGACGACCTCGTCGCCCTCCACGTTCACCTGCATCGGGAAGTGGGCGTAGTACACTTCCATGGCGTACTCCCAGCCCTCGGTGACGCCGTGGATCATGTTGGCGACGTGGCTCTCGAAGGTGCCGACGGTGGCGTTGGTCTTCGCGTCCTCGTTCTCGGTCGCGATGACCACCGCGCCGTCCTCGATCGTCACGTCGACGTCGGGGTACCAGAGGCGTCGCGTGACGCTCCCGTTGGGTCCTTCGACGGTGAGTTCGAGGTGGTCGGTCTCGGCGGAGACGTCGTCCGGAATCTCGATTTCGACTCTGTTCATTGTTAGTAGACGTATGCGATCACTTGGCCGCCGATGCCCTCCTCGCGGGCCTCGTAGTGGCTCATGACGCCGTGGCTCGTCGTGACGATGAGCGTCCCGTAGTCACGGGCGGGGAGGTACCGCTTCTCCCACTTCTCGAACTCGTCCGCACCCGCGGAGTAGCGGGGCTTGACGGCGCCACACTCGTTGATCGCGCCTTTCAGTTCGACCTCGAACTTCCCGGCTTTCCCGTCGTCGACGTACTCGAAGCCGTCGACGTACCCGCGGTCGTAGAGGACCTCGAGGACGGAGCCGATGATGTTCGAAGCGGGCTCTACCGTGTACGACAGGTGGCCAACGCTCTCGGCGTTGTCCATGCCGGCGAGCGCGTTGGTGAATGGATCGTTTCCCGTCATGATCAGCTGTACTTCTCGAATCCCATGTCTCGGGCGACCTCGCGGAAGCACTGCCGGCAGAGGTTGATGTCGTACTTGCCGACGAGTCCCTGCTCGCGGTCGCACCGCCGGCACGTGTGCCGGGAGTCGGTGCGCTTCGCGGCGTGCTCGCCCGTGTCGTTGTTCGCTTCGCTCATTCGGTTACCTCGACGTCGAAGTTCGTTTCGAGGAACGCGGCCGCGTCCTCGGCTGTCATCCGGTGGCGGGAGGGAATGGTCCCCGTCGCCTTGTCGCGTTTCGAGACGCGGTAGCCGGGACGGACGATCGTCGTCGTCACGTCGAGGCCGTAGATCCCGATGTTGGGGTCGTACTCCTGGCTCGGAAAGTCGGTGTGGTCCTCGACCCCGAAGCTGAGGTTACCCGTGTCGTCGAACTGGCTCCGCGAGACATCGACGAGATCGAGCGCGGTCTCGAGGAACGCGTGCGCGTCCTCGCCCCGCAGCGTCACCTTGACGCCGATCGGGTCGCCCTTGCGGATCCCGAACTCGGCGATGGTGCGCTTCGAGGTGGTCCGGACCGACTGCTGGCCCGTGATCTCCTCGATGATCTCCTCGGCGTCCGCGAGCGGCTCACCGCCCTGCCCGACGCCCATGTGGACGACAACCTTCTCGAGGGACGGCTCGCGCATCTCGTGGTCGGCGCTCTCGGCTTCACTCATCCGCATCACCCTCGTCGTCGGTGAAGTTCTCGTCGATGACGACGACGTACTCCTCGACCGTCTCGTAGCCGCCGTCCTCGCTGGCGACGGTCACGGTGTTGTCGCCGGAGCCGAGGGTCACGTCGATGTCCTCGATCTCGCCGATCTGGCCGGCGTGCTGGCCGGCGACGGCGGTCACCAAGGCGCCCTCCTCGTACTCGAAGTGGGCGACGATCTCCTTCGTCTCGTTGTCGACGACGATCGAGTCGTTCGTCTCGTAGTCCGCGTCGTCGTCGACGCGGACGTTCGTCCCGTCGTGGAGCGTCAGCTGCGTGACGCCGCCAGGGACGACGGTCTTGTTCGTGATCTTCCCGAGCCGGCTGCCCGCGGCGTCCTCGTCGACGGGAGTCAGCGCGAGCCGACCGCCCTCGTCGGGGAAGACGCGGAAGTACTCCCCGCGCTCGGGGAACGCCAGGATGTCGAACATCCCGATCGGACGCTGTTCGTCCGAGACGGCGTCCCCGTTGACGAGGATCGAGTCGTTGTTCAGCGCGTAGCGCGCCTCCTTCGTCGAGTCGACGTAGCCGAGCACGTCCCGCAGCAGGACGACGAGCGGAACGCCCGCCTCGCCGTGCGGGCCCGCGCCCGCCTTCACGGTGAACGTGTTCGTCTTGCGCTCGACCGGCCAGGAGTTCGGTACTGACAGTCGCTTCTGGTGTCGCGTCATTCGTTATCCTCCTGGAGCCGCGCCTCGCGGCGCTCGTCCTCGAGGTCCAGCTCGGTCACCCGGACGTTGCTCGTCGGAATCGGGCGGGGAACCTCCTCCCCGTCTGCCTTCTCGACGGTGACGTCCTCGACCGTGATCCGCTCGGCGGACAGGTCGACGGAGACGACCTCCGCCTCCGTGCCGGCCGCGTCGCCGCGAAGCACCTCGACGGTGTCGCCGGCGTTGACGCGGACGTTGCGCTGTCCGTACTCCTCGCGGAGCTCGTCGGTGAGGGTGGCCCGGACCTGATTCTGCCGCTCGTGGAGCGGCGCGGTCTCCGACCGTTTTCGTTGTTTGCGTGGCTGTTTCGTCATAGTTAGACGATCATCGTCGCGGTCGAGGCGATGCTCCCGAACCGTTCGGCGACCTCGCGGGCGACGGGGCCTTTGATCTCCGTGCCCCGCGGCTCCTCGAGGTCGTCGATGATGACGGCCGCGTTGTCCTCGAACTTCACGCGCGTGCCGTCCGGACGGCGGATCGGCTTGCGCTGGCGGACGACGACCGCCTCCAGCACCTGCCGCCGCATCTCCGGGGTCCCTTTGGTGACCGAGACGGTCACCTTGTCGCCGATCCCCGCCTTCGGGTGGCGGTTCTTCGTGCCGGAGTAGCCCGACACGGAGATGACCTTCAGCTCACGGGCGCCGGTGTTGTCGGCGCACGTGATCAGCGAGCCCTTCGAGAGCCCCTGCGTGACGTCGGCCTTGAGCGCCTCCATCACTGATCACCCGAGCGGATCTCGACGACGACGTGGGACTTCGTCTTCGAGAGCGGTCGCGTCTCCGCGATCGTCACTTCGTCACCGACTTCGAGCGAGTCGAGCACGCCCGGCACGTGGGCCGGGATGCGCGAGCGACGCTTCATGTACCGATCGTATTTCGGTACGAACACGTCGTACTCTCGCTCGACGATGACGGTCTTTTCCATATCCGTCGACACGACCGTTCCCTCGCGGGTCTGGCCGCGGACGGAGAGCTGCCCGTAGAACGGGCATTTCTCGTAGTCGTAATCCTCCGGGTTGTCTGGCTCCGGAGGCGTGGGTACGTCAATTCCTATCGCCATTGTGTGGCACCTCGTTCGGTGCGTTCGGCGGGCCGATATCGCAACCGATCGCCATCCACCGTCGCGTAGACCGCGTCTTTGCACTCGCCTCGGCGGCTCGCCGGACCCGCGCCGTCACCGTCGACGACGCTTGCGGATCCGGACGGGCCAGACTGACGGGGGCGGACCCCCGTAGTATCCGACCCGAGTTGGGACGCGGACCCCGGCGACTGTCCGTCGCCGGCGGCTTCATCTGTGCGAGCGGTCGGCGTCTCGGCGACGCCGAACTCGAACGTCGCGCCCGACTTGGGCACGCGTTTGTCCCCCGACGCCGTTCGGACCACGAGGGTACCGAACGTCTCGTCGAGCACGCGACCGGCGATACCCACGTGGGCGTCGCTGTCGGCGTCGGCCACCCGAACCGGGAGGCCGACGAGCTCGTGCCGAACGAGTGTGTCGGGGGAGATCATCTTACGCTTCGTCCTCGTCGAAGTCGCCTTCTTCCGCCTGGATCGTCTTGATCCGGGCGATCGTCTTCTTGAGCTCGTTGACGCGGCCCGGGCTCTCCGGCATGCCGCCGGCCGCCCGCTGCGCCTTCGAGTTGAGCAGCTCGGTCTCGAGCTCCTCGAGTTCGACCTGGCGCTCCGCCGCGGTCATGTCGCGGATCTCGTCGGTGTAGAGGATCGCCATTATTCGTCCTCCTCCTCCTCGTCGGCCGCCTCCATCTCCGCGACGAGGTCGGCCGCCTCGGACTCGATCTCTTCGTCCAGTTCGTCGAGCTCGTCGGCGTCCGCGTCGCCAACCGGCTCCTCCGCGGCGACGTCAGTCGCCTCGGTGGCCGTGTCCTGCGTCTCCTCGACGACCTCCTCGACGACCTCCTCGTCGATGACATCCGCGGGGTCCTCGTCGGGGACACCGACATCCTCGTCGGCGCCCACGTCGGGAACCTCCTCCGGATCCTCTTCGAGCAGCGCCTCGACGCCCTCGTCGTCGCCGGCGCCGGCGGCCGCCTGCTCGACCTCGGGGACCTCGGCGTCCTCGCGGATCTGGAAGTCGTCCGGGAGCGTCGCCCCCGGCGGAATGATCTTCACGTTGACGCCGATCGTCCCGAGCTTCATGACGGCGACGCCCTGGCCGTGGTCGACGACCTCCTCTGCGGGTTCGCCGTTGTGCTTGATGTAGCCGCGGTTGAACTTCTCGACGCGCGAGCGCGCGCCGGTGACCTTGCCGGACAGGACGATCTCGGCGCCCAGCGCGCCCGCGTCCATGATGCGGTCGATCGTCGTGTGACCGGCCTTCCGGAAGTACCAGCCGCGTTCGAGGGCGTTCGCCAGACGGTCCGCGACGATCTGTGCGTTCAGGTCGGGCTCGTCGACCTCCTGAACGTCGATCTGCGGGTCGTCCATGTCGAAGCGGTCCTCGAGCTCGGTGGTGATCTTGCGGATGTTCTTCCCGCCCTTCCCGATCACCATCCCGGGCTTTTCGGCCTTCAGGACGATCTGCGTGCCCATCGGCGTCTGGGCGACGTCCATCCCACCGTAGCCGGCGCGGCCGAGCTCGTCCGCGAAGAATTCGTTGATCTGGGAACGGCGCAGGCCGTCCTCGATGAATTGGTGTTCGTCAGCCATTAGTTGTCAGCCTCCGGCTCCTCGATGATCAGTTCGACGTCCGCGAGCGTGGTGTTCCACTCGGTCGCGCCCGCGGCGCGGGGGTTCCGACCGGGTCGCTCGCCGACCTTGTGAGGGGCGACGTGTTTGATGACCATCGCCTCGCCGTCGAACCCCTGCTCGTTGGCGTTGTTCTTGACGTTCTCCAAGAGCTTGAGGAAGTCCTTGGCGGCCTTCTCGGGGTACCGTCCCGCGTCCCAGCCGTCGATGTCGGAGCGGTGGCCCGCGCCGGCGTTGTGCTGGCGCATCGGCACCGACGTCTCCTCGTCGATGACCTCCTGGAGGAACTCCTCCGCGTCGGCGACCGTCTCGCCTTTGATCTCTCGGGAGATCTCCTTGCTGTCCTTCACGCTGATGGGCCGGTCGCGGAGCATCCCCTTGGCGGTGGTCTCCGGGTCGGCCTCGACGCTGTAGTTGATTCCCATGGGTTACTTGAGGGGCACGAACTTCGAGGACCGGGTCGCGCCGATGCCGGCCTGACCGTGTTCGACGGTGCTTCGCGTGAGGTGGAACTCACCGAGGTAGTGCCCGATCATCTCGGGCTCAACCTGAACGCGCTCGAAGCTGTGGCCGTTGTACACGGCGAAGGTGACGCCGACGAACTCCGGCAGGATCGGCATGTCGCGCAGGTGCGTCCGGATCGGGTCGTCCGCCGTCGTCTCCTTGTCGCGGCTCCGGACCGTCTCCAGCAGCTTCTGCTGTTCGGTGCCGAGTCCGCGAACGATGCTTCGCCGCTGGCGTGCGGGGAGCAGTTCCGCGACCTCGTCTACGTCCATCTCCTGCAGCTCGTCGAGCGAGTGACCGCGGTAGGCGAACTCCTCGCCCTCGCGGCCGGTTCGGTAGTCTGAACTCATTTGTTGCCACCTCGTCCGGTGCGCTTGGATGCGATGTCACCGACCTTGCGTCCCGGCGGGGCGTCCCGCGAGACGGACTTCGGCTGGCCGGGGTGTTGGCGACCACCGCCACCGAAGGGGTGGTCGACGGCGTTCATCGCGACGCCGCGGACGCGCGGGTATTTCGTGCCGCGCGCCTTCATCTTGTGGTGTTTGTTGCCGGCCTTGACGAAGGGTTTCTCCGTCCGGCCGCCCCCCGCGACCACGCCGATCGTGGCGCGGCACTGCGGGTCGAGTCGCTTCACTTCGCCGCTGGGGAGCTGGACGACCGCGACGTCGCGGTCGTGGGTGAGGAGTGTCGCCGACACGCCGGAGGCGCGCGCGAACTTCCCGCCGTCCCCGCGGTTGCTCTCGACGTTACACACCGGGACGCCCTCGGGGACCTCCGCCAGCGGGAGCGTGTTGCCCGGCTTGATCTCGGCCGAGACGCCGACCTGAATCGTCTCGCCCACGCGCACGCCTTCCGGCGCGAGCACGAGCCGACGGTCGTCGTCCTCGAACTCGACCTCCGCGAGGGGGGCCGAGCGGGCCGGGTCGTGTTCGATCCCGACAATCTCGCCGGTGACCGTGTCCACGTCTTCGAGCTTCTTGTGCGACAGTTCCGCCTTGTAACGGTGGGAGGGGGCCCGGAACGTCGGGCCGCCGCGTCCGCGCCGTTGTCCTTGGATTCGTCGTCCCATCTCAGAACACCCCGATACGCGAGGCGATTTCGGTCGCGTCGTCGTCCGCGGACAGGGTGACGACCGCCTTCTTCTCGCCCTGCGGCGTCACCTGCGTGTTCACGTTGACGACGCCCACGTCGTAGCGCTCGGCGACCTCGGACTCGATCTCCGGTTTGGTCGCGTCCACGTCGACGAGGAACAGCAGCTTGTTGTTGAAGTCCATCTCGTTCATCGCCTGCTCGGTGACGATCGGATGCTCGATGATCGAGTTCATCGGTCGGCCACCTCCGAGACGGCGCTCTCGGTCCACAGCGTGAGTCGGCCCGGGTGCGCGCCGGGCGCGAGGTCCTCCGCGTTGACCTCGCGAGCGGTCGCGACGTCGACGCCCGCGAGGTTGCGGGCGGCGCGGGACGGCTCCTCGCTGGTGACGACGAGGACGGACTTGGGCTGGCGGTACTTGCGGCCGCGGGCCTTGCCCTGTCCGGCGCGGACGGAGCGACCCTCCTCGGCGCGCTCGATGTCGGCGTCGGCGCCGACGGCTTCGAGCACGCCAAGGGCGTCCTGCGTCTTCTCGAGGTCCTCGAACTCGTCGCTCACGACGAGCGGGAGGTCGAGGTCCTCGTCGAACGCGTGGCCGCGCTCGGCGACGAGCTCGGCGTCGGTCGTGGCCGCGATGGCTGACCGGATCGCGAGCTGTCGCTCCTTGTCGTTCAGTTGCTTCGACTGGTCCTTCTCGGCCTTCGGCGGGTGCGCGGCGCGCCCCGACACGGCGTGCGGGACGCGACGGGCGACGTTCTCGGAACGTGGCACGTGCGCGAGCCCGCGGCCGGAGCCGAACGATTCGGCGGGCGTCCGCAGCCCGGCGAACTCGTCGGCCCCGTAGGCCTGCTTCCGGTTGGCCTGAGCGGCGTCGACCGCGCGACCGATGAGGTCCGGTCGGAACGCGGTCTCGAAGACGGCCGGCAGCTCGACGCTGCCCGCCTCCTCGCCGTCCAGGTCGTGTACTGTTGCGTTCATTGGTTATCCCTGGTTGGATTCGGTGGAAACGTACCGGACCTCGGGGTCGAGGCGCGGCTGGTCGTTCGGCCGGATGGCCGGGCGGAACCGCAGCAGGCGCTGGTCCGGACCGGGCAGCGAGCCCTTGATGAGCGCGTACTCACCGTCGACCTCGCCGTAGTTGACGAAGCCGCCGTCGACGGAGGCGTCGTCGCCCTCGCCGAAGTCGATGAGGCGCTTGTTGAGCTCGGTGCGCTGGTGATAGCCGGTCTGCCCCTGCTGGGGGACGGTGGAGCGGACGCGGGAGGGGTTCCACGGACCGAGGTTGCCGATCCGACGCCGCCATCCCTGGCGGGCGTGTTTGCCCTTCCGCTTCTGAACGCCCCAGCGTTTGACGGGACCCTGCGTCCCCTTCCCCTTCGTGATGCCGGAGACGTCGGTGTACTGGCCCGCGCGGAAGACGTCGCCGAACTCGTGGGCGCCGCCCTCCGAAACGAGGTCCAACGCGAAGTCGGCGCGCTCCTCGAGGGAGCCGCCGCCGACGCGCGTCTCCATGATGTCGGGCTTCTTCTTCGGGACGTTCGAGAGCTCCGAGGGCGCCGTGTGCGTGATGACGCGCACGTCGTCGACGACGTCGTCGTCGAGCAGCGCGCGGAGCTCGTCGGCATCTGCCTCGAAGGTGTCTTCCGCCGGGAGGTCGAGCGCGCGGTCGAGTTCCTCGTGGAACTCGGTCGCCCAGACCTCTTCGACCGGCTTCTGTCCGTACGGCGTGTTCTCGTAGGCGCGCACGGCGACGGCGTGCATCTGCGGCGTCTCGACGACGGTGACGGGGACGGCCTCTTCCATCCCTTCACGCGGCGAGTTCGCCTCGTCGTTGACCATCATGACGTGGGTCATCCCGGCCTTGTAGCCGGCGAATCCCTGCAGCGCAGGGGCCCCGTCGTCTTCTGGCCACGAACGGATGCGCGGCACCTCGCTGTCTGCGCGGGTGCGCGGGCCGTAGCCCAGCGAGCCTTTTCTTGGTCGGCTTGGTTGTGGCATGTGTTTACTCCGTGAGTGTGAGCGAGCCGAGGGTCGCGAACAGAGCCTCCTCCGTCCGGACGACCTCGCTCGCCTGTGCCGGGATCGTGTTCAGCCAGAGGTCGAACCCCGGATCGGGTTCGACCGAGCGGCCGTCGGCGACGGCCGCCCGAATGCGGTCGGGCGAAAGCCCGAGCATCTCCGGAAGCCCCCGCTCGGGCGCGCCGAAGGCGACGGTGTAACCGCCGGCCTCGCGGGCGTCCGAGACGAGGTCGCCGAGCCGCGAGACGGAGAGTTCCGCTCCGTGTCGCGACGTCGCGACGGCCAGTCCGTCGCCGGCGAGCGCTTCCGACAGGTCCGCGGCCGCGACCTGGAAGCCGACCTCCGGCTTCCCGGTGATGCGGGCGCGGACCGGTTCTCTCGAAGAGACCCTGATGGTGACGCGCTCCCCCCGCTCGACCTCCATTCCGGAGGGGACGAGCAGGGAGATCGGGTGTTCCCGCAGCGGGGAATTGACCCGGACGCGGCCTTCAGGTCCGACCTCGGTCACGAGTCCCTGTGTTTTCGACTCTTCCCCGCTAGGGGTCGAGCCGGTCCGCCACGGCACGCGGAGCGGGGGAAGCACACCGACGTACCGGAGTTCGTCGCGCTGCCCCCAGAGGTCCTTTCGGAGCTCCGGCGGCGTCGCGGCGTACCCCAGCACGGTGCGGACGTACTCCCCGCCCCGTCGCCCGTCGCCTTCCCGGTCGGGGAAGACCACGAGCCGATCCGCCCGGAACACCGCCGCCGCACGGGCGACGTAGCCGAGTTTGCGAGTCGCCTCGCGGTCGTCCTCGGCTTCCCGGACGAGCGAAGACGGGACACAGATCGTGAGTCCGTCTTCGGTACGCATCGTGGCGAGACTGTAACCTTCGATTCCGGACGGCACGGTAAAAGGATAGCGGTCCCGATATCCGGCTGTGCCGCGTTCACACGGGGTCTGCGCGGGGATTCCGCCCGCGAATCCGAGCCAACTCGTCACACGGATCCGCGTCGCCGCGGAGGCGACCCCTCACACCGGAACGACCCGCGCCACCGGCGCGTCGCCGTCATCGACCGCGACGTAGAGGTTCCCCGTGTCCGGTTCGACCGCGACCGCGCGCATGCGCCACCCGCGGTCGGCGAGCAGGGGCTCGCGCTCGGTCACGGTCGCGTCGAGGCCGTCGCCGTCGACCGTGAACCGCCCGAGGTACCGCGCCGCGAGCGTGCCCGCGAACAGGTCGCCCCGCCACTCGGGGGACGCGTCGCCGTCGTAGAAGACCGCGCCGCTCGGCGGGAAGCCGCCGGACCCGCACGGCCAGTGGTGGACCGGCGCGATCACGCCGTCGCGGTCCCCGTGGCCCGGCGCGAAGGGGTCGTCGGTCCCGTAGCGGCACGCCTCGCTGGCGACCGGCCAGCCGTAGTCGCCGCCGCGCTCGATCACGTTGATCTCGTCGCCGTCCTCCTCGCCGTGCTCGCACTGCCAGATCCGGCCCGTCTCGGGCCGCACCGCCATCGCCTGCGGGTTCCGGTGCCCGTAGCTGTACAGCGCGTCGGCCGCGTCCGGGCCGTCGACGAACGGGTTGTCGGGGTGGGCGTCGCCGTCCGGGGTCAGCCGCAGCGTCGCGCCCAGCTCGTTCGAACGGTCCTGCGAGACGTGGTCGGGTCCGAAGTCCGTGTCGCGCCGGTCGCCGACCGTGACGAACAGCGACCCCTCGGGGCCGAACGTCGCCCGGGAGCCGAAGTGGTTCGCGCCGCCGCGGAACGGCTCGGCGACCCGGATTGGCTCGAACTCGTCGAGCACCGGCGCGTCGCCGCCGTCGAGCGAGAGCCGTCCGGTCCCGACGTGCGTCGTCGCCTCGCCCGCGTCGTTCGCCGCCGCGTACGTGAGGTAGACGCGCGGGTCGGCCGGGTAGTCCGGGTGGACCGCAACGTCGAGCAGGCCGCCCTGCCCCTCCGCGAACACTTCTGGCGCGCCCGCGACCGCCTCGACGGCCCCGTCCGCGGGGTCGACAAGCGAGAGCCGTCCCGGTCGCTCTGTGACCAGCAGGCGACCGTCGTCGGGTAGGAAGGCGAGCGCCCATGGGTTCTCGAACCCCTCCGCGACGGTCTCGACGTCGTACGCGACGCCCGCGCCGTCGTCCGGCGGGGCGTCGCCGCCGTCGTCGCCGGAGCCTCCGGCCTCGTCGCCGCCGGGAGAGCCGCCGCCCCCGAGACAGCCGGCGACGGCGGGAAACGCGGCGATGCCGGCGAGCCCGGCGGTCGCGCGGAGGACGGTGCGTCGGTCGGCGCGGTCGGGCAGGTCGGTCATCGTTCGGGTACGGATCCGTGTGGGGGCGCGGCACCGATGACCCTTCCGCCGACCGTCGTTCGGAACCCTTATATCTCCGACCCGGACTACGATCGGATGCGAAGCACGCACCGGTAGTGTAGTGGTATCACGCAACCTTGCCATGGTTGCAACCCGAGTTCAAATCTCGGCCGGTGCACTCCCTGCGGTCGTGCCCCGACCTGACTCCCGCTCGCTCTGCTTGCGGGAGTCTCGGCCGGTACATTTTCCGACTGACTGCGCCAGTCAGCGTCCGCTTCACTCCGCTCAGCGGACTTGCGAACGAAGTGAGCAGAATCACCGAGAGAGACTTGAGCGCTATCAGTCGCGCGCAGCGAACGGCGAGCGGAGCGAGCCGTGAGCGGGCACGTCTGATTCTGAGTTCGAATCTCGGCCGGTGTACTCCCTGCGGTCATGTACCGGCCTGACTTCCGCTCGCTTCGCTCGCGACCCCCTCGCGCGTGCTGCTCGGCCGCGTGGCGGCCTCGCAGGCACGCGCCGCCGCACGAGATTCCCCGACCGGTACTTTCAATCGGTGATCCGGCGAACCCCCCTCGCGTGACCGTACCAACGAAGACGCTCCCGAGCGGCGCGGAGCTGCCGGCGCTCGGGCTGGGCACGTACGACCTCGACGACGACGAGACGGCCGACAGCGTTCGGGCGGCGCTCGACGCCGATTACGCGCACATCGACACCGCAGAGGGGTACCGCAACGAGGCGGTCATCGGGGAGGCGCTCGCGGCGAGCGACGTCGACCGCGACGACGTCTTCCTCACCTCGAAGGTGCTCGCGAAGAACCTCAACTACGAGTCGGTGATCGAATCGTGCGAGGCGTCGCTCGACCGGCTCGGCACCGACTACCTCGACTTGTACCTGATCCACTGGCCGAACCCCGCCATCTCTCTGCGCGAGACGCTCCAGGCGATGGCGGAGCTGCGCGAGCGGGGGCTCGTCCGCGATATCGGCGTCTCGAACTTCAGCGCGTACCAGCTCAGCTGCGCGCACCACATCTCCGACGTGCCGATCGCGGTCAACCAGATCGAGTTTCACCCGTGGTTCCAGCGGCCCGACCTCGTCGACTACTGCCGCGAGACCGACACCGTGATCGAGGCCGCGGCCCCGCTCGCGCGGACCGACGTGTTCGGCGACGAGGTCGTCGCCGAGCTGGCGGAGCAGTACGACAAGCACCCGGCGCAGGTGATCATCCGGTGGGCGATCGACCGCGGCGTCGTCCCGCTACCGCGCTCGTCGACCCCGGAGCACGTCCGGGCCAACGCCGACCTCGACTGGGAGCTCGACGAGGCCGATCGGCGACGGCTCGACGGGCGCGACCGCGACGCCCCGGTGTACGACACCCCGGCCCGCGACTGGACGAGCGACGTGTACGGCATCGAACAGTAGCGGTCTCGCGGCCGCGGTCGCGGCTCAGTCGCCGAGTTCGACCGGCCGCCCGGTCTCGGCCGACTCGTAGACGCCGGCGAGCGCGCGCATGTCCGTGAGCGCGTGCTCGCCGTCGGGGTGGAACGGTTCGTCGGCCAGCAGCTGGTGACCGAAGTAGGCGAACTCCTCTTCGATCTGGTGGACCTGCTCGAAGTCGACATCGACCCGCGTCCCGCCGCGAACCACGGCAAATCCGCGGTCCTCGCGCTCGTAGAACGCCGGGTCGAGGACGAGTCTGGCGTCCGTCCCGGTGACCTCCAGCCGGCTCGCGTGCTGGGCGTTCTGGCTCACCGTACAGAACGCGTCGACGTCGTCCGGGAACTCGAGTCGGAACGAGGCGTGCTCGTCCACGTCGGCGAACGCCTCGTGCTCCGACCGGGTCCGGCCGGACACCCGGACCGGGTCCTCGCCGAGTGCGAACCGCGTCGTGTTGAGCGGGTAGACGCCCAGATCCATCACCGCGCAGCCGCCCGACAGCGAGGGGTCGAGCCGCCACTGGTCCGTGTCGCTTCCGAGTTCGCCGAGCATCGTCTGCGACATCGTCGCGTGGACGTGGATCACCTCGCCGGCGACGCCCGCGTCGAGGAGATCGCGGAGCCGCCGGACGGCGGGGTCGGTTTGCATCCGGTAGCCGACCATCAGGGGCGCCCCGGCGTCGCGGCAGGCCGCCACCAGCTTCCGCGCGCGCTCCGGCGTCACCTCCAGCGGCTTCTCGCAGAGGACCGCCTTCCCCTGCTGTGCGGCGGCCTCGACGTACTCCAGGTGGGTCGCGTTCGGCGTCGCGACGTAGACGGCGTCGTACGCGTCCGCGGCGGCCCCCGATCGCAGTTCCTCGGGCGTGAGGCCCGTCAGGTCGCGCTGGGCCGCGACCGCTTCGACCGCCGCGGGGTCGACGTCGCTGACGACGGTGGCCTCGGTGTACGCCGACCGCGCGATGCCGGGCAGCGCCCACTCCCGGGCGAACCAGCCGAGGCCGACGACCGCGACCCTGACCGGGTCGGCGACGGCGGCCGGGTCGAGCGTCTCCCAGTCGCGGCGCGTGAACTCGTCGAGGTACTCCGCGAAGGCGGCGTCCATGTCGCCCCCTCCGCGCGGGGGCGTCAAATAACCACGGCGACGCCGACGCGTGACGCGACCGGGCGAGTCACGGACCGCGCCGCCGTCGCGCTCGTCCGCGCCGCGCTCACCACGGCCCGTCGTAGTTCACCCGCGGCCGGTCCACGTCGATCCCGATCTCGCGGAGCGTCTCGGCCGCGCGCCGGACCGGCGCCGGGTCGGCGCGGTCGAGGGGATCGTCGGTCGCCTCGGCGAACCGGACCGTCCAGTCCCCGTCGATCACGACCGTCGCGCGCCGCGGGATGCCCGAATGCCCCTCCCACGAGTCGGCGAGCAGGTCGTACGACTCGGCGACGCCGCCGTGGAAGTCGGCGACGACCGGGAAGGGGAGTCCGAACCGGTCGGCGTACGCGAACGCCGCGTACAGCGAGTCGCCCGTGAGCGCAACGACGGCGAGGCCGTCGCGGTCGTGCCAGCCGGCGTCGCGGACCGCGGCGAGCGCCGCGGTACAGGGCGGCACGAACGTCGCGGGCGCGAGACAGAGAGCGACGGCGTCGTGCGCCTCGACCAACCGGAACAGCGCCAGTTCGGTTGCGGTGCGCTCCGCGTCGCCGTCCGGAGCCCCGCCGACCGCGGGCGCGGCGAAGTCGGGGGCGGTGTCGCCGACGGTGACCATGCGTCCACGAGGCCCGCGGCCGATAAATAGCCACCCGAGGCGGGGGCGGCGACCGCAACCGGGTCCGCGGAGCGGCCTGACGCGTGCGAACAGCCGGCTCGGGGGGTGTTTTAGCTGTGGGGCCCGGAGGGCGGTCGTGATCGGAGCCCACGCCGAGACGGCGCTCGCCCTCGTCGGCACCTACGGCGCCGTCGCGGTCTTCGTCGTCTTCGCGCTCGAAGGCGCCCTCGTCGGGAAGGTGCTGCCAGCGCGGACGCTCTTTGTCGCAGCGGTGGTCGCCGCGGGGATCGACGCTGTGGCGGTCGTCCCGGTGTTCGCGGCGGCCGTCGTCGGGGCGACGACCGGCCAGTCGCTGCTCTTCGTCGCCGTCCGTCGGTTCGACCTGGATCCGACGGCGTCGAGGGTCGTCCCGGTCGACGCAGGGCGACTGGACGGCGCGACGCGCTGGCTCGACCGGTGGGGGCTCCCGGCGGTCGCCGCCTCGAACGCCGTCCCCGGGACGCGCGGGTGGCTCGCGGTGCCCAGCGCGAGCGCGTCGTCGGTGTCCGCGCCGCGGTTCGCCGCCGCGTCGCTGCTCGGGTCGGCCGCCTACGCCGGCGCGCTCCTGGGAATCGGGCTGGCCGTCGCGCTCGGCGTCGAGAGCGCAGTCGGGCTGTTCGGCGGCGACCTCGTCGCGGCGCTGTAGCCCGGCTCCGCCCGTTTCGTCCGGTCAGAGGATCGTCCCGTGCTTCTTGTCCGGCAGGTCCTTCTGAACGTCCTCGTAGAAGTCGAAGCGCGCGGCGAGCTCGGCGCGGAGGTCCGAGGGCGGCACGATTTCGTCGATGACGACCTCGCTCGCCATGCGGTGGACGTCGATCCCCTCGCGGTACTCCTCGCGGAGGCGCTCCTCCTCGGCGGCGCGCTCCTCGGGGTCGTCGATCTCGGCGAGCTTCCGGGCGTAGACCGCGTTGATCGCGGCCTCGGGGCCCATGATGCCGATCTCGCCGGAGGGAAGGCCGATGACGCTCTCAGGGTCGTAGGCCGGCCCGCCCATCGCGTAGATGCCCGCGCCGTACGCCTTCCGCACGACGACGGTCTGTTTCGGCACCGTCGCCGAGGAGGTGGCGTAGATCATCTTCTTCCCCTTCTCTAAGATGGCGTCCTTCTCCACCTGCGAGCCCGCCATGAAGCCGGGCGTGTCACAGAGGTACAGCAGGGGGATCTCGTAGGCGTCGCAGGTCCAGATGAACTCCGCGGCCTTCTCCGCGGCGTCCGGGAAGATCGCGCCCGACCGCTCCGTCGGCTGGTTGGCGACGACGCCGACCGGCCGCCCGTCGATCCGGCAGAACGCCGTGACGATCTCCGGACCGTACCCCTCCTTCAGCTCGAACACCGACTCGGCGTCGGCGATCCGGTCGATCAGGTCGTGGGCGTCGTACGGGCGGTTCGGCGACTCGGGGATCAGCTCGTCGATCCCGTCGGGCGAGAGCTTCGGCGGCTTCGTCTCGCGCCGCGGGGGCTTCTCGCCGGCCCGGTCGGGGAGGTAGCCGATCAGGTCGGCGACCAGCTCGCGGGCGTGCTCCTCGTCGCGGGCGATCAGGTCCGCCGACCCCGACTCCTCGGCGTGGAGGCGGGGCCCGCCGAGGTCGTCCAGATCGATCTCCTCGCCGGTGACCATCTCCACCATTCGCGGGGAGGCGATCGCCATCGCGGACATGTCCTCCACCATCACAGTGAAGTCCGCGAAGACGGGCGTGTAGGCGGCCCCGGCGATACAGGGGCCGTAGAGAACGCAGATCTGCGGCACCGCGCCGGAGAGCATCGAGTGGTTGTAGTAGTACTTCCCAATCCCCTCGCGGTTGGCGAAGAAGCCGGTCTGCTGGTCGATCCGACCGCCGGAGGAGTCCATCAGGTAGAGCACCGGGTTCCCCGTCTTCAGCGCCCGCTGTTGCATCCGAAGGAACTTCTCGACGCCCTTCGACGCCATCGACCCCGCCTTCACGGTGAAGTCGTTGGCCATGAAGTGGACGTCGCGCCCCTCGAACTCGGCCGCGCCCGTCAGCAGGCCGTCGCCCGGGAGGCGGTCGCCGCCGCGCTCGTTCCCCGCTTCGTCCTCGTCGGCGGGCGCGTCGGGGTGCCAGTCGTCGAACGCGGCGAACTTCCCGTCCTCGAACTTCACCCCCGCGGGGTCGCCGTCCGCGGCGCCGGCGTCGCCGGTCCCGCGGGTCCCGCCCTCGCCGCCGAACCAGAGGTCGAGGCGGTCGCGGACGAACAGCTTCCCCTGCTCCGAGAGGCGGTCGCGGTACTTCTCCGGGCCGCCCTCGCGGATGTCGGCTATCTCGGCGCGGAGGTCGCGCTCGCGGTCGGTCGGTCCGAGGTCGTCGTCGAGCGGGTAGCTCGGCTCGGACGGCTCGGCGCTGGCGACCGGCGTCTCCTCGCCCTCGACGTGGACGTCGACGTCGACGCCGAGGTGTTCGGCGAGCGACTTCGCGATCGCCGCAGCCTCCTCGGGCGTCGCCGCCGCGCCGACGTGGACTTTCATGAACGCAAGATTTGCGGTGGATCCTAAACAGTTTTCCATGCGGGATTCGGCGGGCCCGCGTCGGCCGGCGGCCCGGGGCGGCGCGCCGCTCGTCCGGAGCGGTACCCCGCTGCTACTCCGCGTCGACGGCGGCTTCCAGCCGCTCGATCAGCGCCTCGTTGCCCACGTAAACCGGCGTGCGCTGGTGGACCGCCTCGGGCTCCACGTCGAGGATCGAGCCGGTTCCGTCCGAGGACGCGCCGCCCGCGCGCTCGACGATGTAGGCGATCGGGTTCGCCTCGAACTGTAGCCGGAGCTTCCCCTCGGACGCGCTCCGGAGGGCGGGGTAGGCGAACACGCCGCCGTAGGTGAGCACCTGGTTCACGTCGCCGACCATCGCGCCGCCGTACCGGAGCTTCAGCTCGTCTTCGATCGATCGGGCGTACGCGCGGAAGTCCGCGGGCCAGTCGGGGACCCGGCCGCCGAACCCGTAGACAGTTGGGGTCGCCGGCAGCGAGAGGTCGGCCTCGACGACGGACCTCTCGACGCTGTCGCCGTCGGCGGTGACCACTTCCTCGCGGACGCCCGTCTCGTCGGCGACGACCATCGTCGTGATCGGGCCGTAGAGGACGTAGCCGGCGGCGACGAGGTCGCGGCCGCTCGCGGGCAGCGGCGCGTCGTACACGCCGACGACGGTGCCCATCGCGTTGTTCGACCGGAGGTTCGAGGAGCCGGCGAGG